>CALXZV010000001.1 GCA_944393335.1 uncultured Clostridia bacterium
AGGGAATTTAAATGTTTAAGAAAGAAAGAGGTATTACATTAATAGCATTAGTTGTTACAATTATAGTTCTATTAATATTAGCAGGTGTTGCAATTAGCTTAACAATTGGTGACAAAGGTATATTCAAAAGAGCTGAAGATGCTGCTAATACTTGGAGAAATGCTGAAACAAACCAAACACGTGCATTTAATGGATTCACTAGTGAGTATGACAGCGTTTATAACAGATATGTAGGCGATTAATAAATTCACAATTAAAAATCTCTATTATTTTATATAATAGTACTAAATATGGAGGTTACCTAAATTATTCGTATTTAGGTAGCCTCTATTATACTAGTAGAGAGTAGTTATACTTAAAAAGGTTAATTATTCTTATTTAAAAAGGAAAATGCAATGAACATAATTTTATATATAATAATATTTATAATGGGAAGCGTTTTTGGAAGCTTTTTGACACTTGCAACCTACAGAATACCTTTAAACGAAGACATAACACATAAGCATTCATATTGCCCAAAATGCAACCATAAACTTAGCTTTTTAGATATGATTCCAATTCTTAGTTATTTATGTATTAAAGGAAGATGCAGATATTGCAAAGCCAAAATAAGTCCACGATATTTTATAATAGAAATATTATGTGGTTTATCATTTGTACTACTTGCACTTACTCTTGGAGTAAATGTATATACTATAAATGCAAATGTAATTATCAACTTCATTTTAGGAGCTTTGTATATTGTTTTCTTATTTTTAATAGCGGGTATAGACATAGAACACCATTATATAGATAAACGTGTATTGGTATATGGAATAGTTGTTCTTTTCTTTTCTTTAATATATGAATTTATTTATGGACAAGATTTTAACGTAAATAGAGTTGTAATTTATTTTGTAATTATAATGATAGTGTTACTTGTAAATACATTTGAAATAAAGAAAAAAGGCAAAGACAGTTATGCAATAAATATTATACTTTTATGCTTTATAATGACAATGTTTACTTATGAAATAGTTACTATTATTTCAATAATAATGACTTTATTTATGATAGCATTTTATGAAATAATCGATTCTATAGTAAAGAAAAACAAAGATAAAAATAAAGAACAAAAGATACCTATAGCATTTTATCTATGTATTGCTAACTGCATAACAATTTTTATAACAAATGTTATCTTAATATAGTAGGTGATTAAATGAAAAAAATTATGGCAAAATTTAATAAAGAACATGGCGCAACAGCTTTAGACATAACTACTGGTGCTTTAATATTTATACTGTTTACATCAATTATTTTTACATTATATTTGCTAATATATAAGCAATCTTCACTTATAAAAATTCATCAAGATGCAATGGGCTATATGATTCAAATTTGTGAAGATATTGATATGCAAGATTATATTGTGACAGAAGATTTGGAAGGATATAAAAATCAAATAATTAATAAAATAAATTTACCAGAAGATAGATATACACTAACTTTACAGCAAGAAAAATATATTGATACTCACCCAGAAGCAAATGATATTGTGAAAAAAATTATTGTAAATATTAAATATACTTTTGACAATGAAGAAAGAGACATAGAAATAGCAAAGATAAAAGTTAAAGAGCAATGATATAAATTTTATTAGAAAGGAATGAAGTATGAAGTCTGAAAAAGGTATAACTTTAATAATACTAGGAATTTATGTTGTAGTTTTTAGTATAGTTATAGCACTTTTAGCAAGTTTAAGCAGTTATATTTATAACAACTTAGGCGGTATTAGTGACAGTAGTATAGATGCAGTAGAGTTTAACAAATTTAATATGTATTTTGTCGAAGATGTAAAAACAAATAAGCAAGCGCTTGTAAGAAAACTTGCTGATGACAATAACAGGGAATTTATTCAAATTGCTTTTCCAGATGGAGATGTTTACACATATACTATAGGAGATGACAGCATATATAAGAATAATCAAAAAATTGCTAAGGATATATCTGATTTTAATGCAGAGGGATTTTTAAAAGGCGATAAAATGTATATAGAAGTATCAATAAAAATAGGAACAGATGAAGAAACAAATTACAACAAAACAATTGATTATGTTTTAAAATATTGGTGATTTGAAAGGAGATAAAAATGGCTACAAATCAAAGACTACCTTTAGGTATAGAACTTGTAAAAAGAGGTATTGTAAAGCAAGAAGATATTACTCAAGCTTTGGAATATCAAATGACACATCCAAAGGAAAAATTGGGTGATATATTAAATGATCTAAGATTAGCAGACCCCAAGCTATTATTAAATGCAATGGGGGATGTCTTTGGTGAGAAAGTAATTTATTTAACTGATGAAGATGTAAAAATAGATTTAACAAAATATATTTCTGTTGATATTGCAAAAGAATCAAATGCAATACCTTTTGAAGTAGATAATGGTACAATAAAGGTTTGCTTTGCTGATGTAAGTAATAAGAGCCAAGTAGAAACTGTTAGACTATTAATGCTTAACAAAGGCTTAGTAATGGAAAGATACATTACATTTAAGTCAAATATTGAAAAGGTATTAAATACAATTACGACTGTTTCTACAGAAACGATTGACACAGATGCTACCGGAACTACAATAGTAGATAACATTATTAGAAATGCAATGGCAAAAAGAGCAAGTGATATTCATGTTGAGCCACTTGAAGATAGTGTTAGAGTAAGATATAGAATTGATGGACAATTATTTACAGTTGCAAAAATAGATAAAGAAAAACAAACTCAAATAATAGGTAGATTAAAAGCAATTTCTAATATGCATCAAGAAAAGCAAGAACCTCAAGATGGTAGAATTATAATGTATCCAGACTACAATATTCGTGTATCTTCACAAAAAAATATACATGGAGAAAAATTTGTTTTAAGATTACTAAAAAAGGATACAGATATTAAGAGTTTGTTTGAATTAGGCTACCCAGAAGATCAAAAGTTGTTAAAAGATGCATTTGATAAAAGAAATAGTATAACAGTTATTGCTGCGCCTACTGGTGAAGGTAAAACAACAACACTTTATAGTGTTATAAATTACTTAGATAGGCCAGAAATAAATATAACAACAATTGAAGACCCAGTTGAAATTCGTATACCAGGCCTAAACCAAATTGAAATAGATAATAAAACAACATTTGCAGGATCTTTAAGAACAGTTTTAAGACAGGATCCAGATATTATTTTGGTAGGTGAAATAAGAGATCCAGAAACAGCAGAAATAGCAATGCAAGCTGGACAAACTGGTCACTATGTACTTTCTACAATACACACAATAAATGCGATAGAAGTTGTATCAAGACTTAGAAAAATGGAAGTATCAAACTATGATATTTCAAGTACACTTGCTACATCAATTTCCCAAAGATTGATAAGAAAACTTTGTCCACATTGCAAACGAGAAAGAGAATTTACTGAAGAAGAAAAGAAAATAATTAAATCAATTGGACAAAAATATGGTGTTGAGTTTGATTTAACAAATGCAAAAACATATGATGCAGTTGGATGTGACAAATGCAATCAAAGTGGATATTTTGACAGAGTAGCAATATTTGAAACACTTCTTATTACAGACCCAATAAAAGAGCTTATAGTTAATAATGCATCAACACTAGAAATTAGAGAAGAAGCATACAAAGAAGGCTATAAACCAATGATTATAGAAGGGTTAAAAAAGGTTATAAACGGAACTACAACATTAGAAGAGTTAAACAGTAAATTACTATTTTATTAGAAAGGAAAAATAAATTATGAATATAAATGCTATTTTATCGGAAGCTAAAAAAATGAAAGCATCAGACGTTCATTTTATACCTGGAATCAAGCCAAAAATAAGAGTAAATAGAGATTTAATAGAGCTTGAACAATATGAACCTATAGACAAAGACGACATATTAGAAGTTTATGATTATTTCCTAAAAGGAAATGTTGACAAAGATGCTTATTTTAGGGAACACAAGGTTTTAGATACATCTGCAGAATTTGAAGATATACGTTTAAGAGTAAATATATCTTACTCTGATGGGCTTCCTGTCATAATTACAAGACTTATAAGAAATGAACTTCCAACATATGAAGAACTTGGAGTTCCAGATATAGTTAGAAGAATGACAAATCAAACACAAGGTTTAATACTAGTTACGGGTAAGACAAACTCTGGTAAATCAACAACACTTAATGCTTTAATTAACTATATAAATGATAATGATAATAAAAAAATACTTACACTAGAAAGCCCAGTAGAATACAAGCATAAGTGCAAAAAGTCAATAATAGTACAAAAGGAAGTTGGAGTTGGTGGAGATGTACCATCATATAGTATAGGTACAAAGAACTCTTTAAGAGAAGACTGCGACATACTTGTAATAGGTGAGATTAGAGATAAAGAAACAATGGAAGCAGCTATAGAAACAGCAGAATCAGGACATTTAGTAATAGGTACACTTCATACAAAATCATGTGCAGAAACTGTGGATAGAATGATTAACTTCTATGAAGTAGGTGATCAATCACAAGTTAAATACCTAATTGCTTCTTTACTAAAATTGGTTATTTCTCAAAGATTAATTAAAAATAAAAGGGGAACACTATCATTAGTACCAGAAGTAATGGTTGTAGATAATGTAGTATCTGGTTTAATAAGAAAAGAAAAACTAACTACTTCAGAAATAGAAGACGCTATACAAAGTGGTTCAGCAAATGGAAGTATAGGTTTAATAAATTCTCTTGCAAAATTATTTACAGATGATATAATTACTCTAGATCAAGCTAAGGCACAAGTTGAAGAAAAGAATATAGAAGTACTTAATAGAACAATAATGCAAATGAAATTGAAAAAAGAAGAAGCAGAAGACCAAAATTCTAATAATTATTAATTACAAAAGCTAAAAATATAATAAAAGGAGGACTAAGTTATGCCAGAGTATGTATACAAGGCGGTTGACGAAAATGGCATTGTTGTAAAAAATAGGGTTCAAGATAAAAGTAAACAGAACCTTATCAAAAAGCTTAAGATTAATGGACTAATGCCTATAAACGTTACTCAAGTAAGTTTTGGTAAATACAAAAAGGGCGGAATAAAAAGAAATGTAACAAATATTGATGAAATAATGCAATTAGCCAATTCCGCGAATATTGCACAAAAAAAGGACACAAGAAAATTCTCAATTGTTGAAAAATTGAATATGTCCTTAACTAAAACGCAAAAAGTAACAAGTAGAGATCTAGTTATATTTACTCAAAATTTGTATTTACTAAAAAAGGCTGGATTTAACAATGTGCATGCATTAGGAACAATAATACAATCAACAGAAAATATTACCCTAAAAGGTATACTTGAAGATATATTAGCTGGTGTAGAAGCCGGAGATTACATGTATACTACTATGGAATACTATTCTGATATATTCCCATATATATATATTAACTTAATAAAAGTTGGAGAATTATCAGGATCACTTGAAGAATCTTTAAGGCAAGCAGTGGAATATTTGGACTCATCAGATGCACTTAGCAAAAAATTAAAGAAAATATTAATACCAAATTTAGTACAATTTGTTGTACTTTTAGTGTTATTATTCTTTGGAAGTATGTATGTGGTGCCAATTATTCAAGATATATTTGCACAAGTTGGAACAACAGAAAAATTGCCATCTTATACAATAGCATTTTCTAACTTCTTAACAGCAATTCAGCAAAATTGGTTTATTCCAACGGTAATTATAACGGCTATTATAGTTGCTATAGCACTATATATTAGAACACCAAGAGGAAAATATAGATGGGATTACTTTAAATATACAATGCCTATATTTGGACAGCTTATATTTGCTATAGACTTTTCAAGATTGACAAAGGCAATGATGTTAAACTTAAAAAATGGTATGAGAATTCAAGAGGCATTAGATGTAAGTAAAAACGTTGTAAAAAACTTGGTAATGCTTTCAATAATAGAAACAGCCATAAACAATATTATAGTTGGTGACTCATGGGTTGAACCATTTGAAAAATCAGGATTAGCAGAACCTATGATAACAGAAATGTTAAAAATAGGTATGCAAACCGACTTACCAGCAATGATGGATAAATTGGTTGAATACATGGATATGGATATTGACCAAATCATAGAAAGAATAGTAAAAATATTGCCACAAATATTGTACTCAATAATAGGTGTTATAATTATACTTATTACAGTTGTAGTACTTGTACCTTGTATTCAAGTTTATATGGGTACGTTCTTATTCTCAGCAGCAGGATTCTAATGTTAATTGGAACAGTTATTGTTGATTGTCAATTGGGACGGTTCTATTTGACACAATTAAATTAATACTTTATTCGCCAAACAATATATCTATTTTCACATTCTCGGCGCGGGTCGCTGCTTGCTCCAGCTTGAGAATGAAAAATAGACATATTGCTTTGGCTTTTAAATAGAATTTTGTGTCAATTAGAACCGTCCCAATTGACAACAAAAAATAGGAGTATCATATGAAAATTGGAATAGACATTGGCGGTAGCCATGTTGCTACTGGTTTAGTAGATAAAAATGGTGAGCTTATTTCAAAAGAAAGTAGAGATATAAATATTTCTAATATAAAAGATGAAAAAAGAGTTGAAAGTCTACTTGTAGAAATTATAGAAAATGAAATCAGCATGCTTTTAGAAAAAAATGATTTTACAGTAGGTGACATATCTAAAATTGGTATTGCAGTTCCAGGAAGCCCAAAAAACGGGAAAATTCGCAATTTGGTAAATTTACATATAAAAGAATTTAATTTGGGTGAAGAATTAAACAAAAAATACAAAGTAAATGTAAAGATAAAAAACGACGGAAAATGTGCAGGTTTAGCAGAAAAGAAATATGGCTCATTAAAAAAATACAAAGACTGTGTATTTTTATGCATAGGAACTGGAGTAGGAAGTGCTGTATTTTTAAATGATGATTTGTTAGAACCAAAGCAAAACCCGGGTTTTGAGTTTGGTCATATGGTTATCGACAAAGAAGGTAGAAAGTGCAATTGTGGAAAAAATGGATGTTTTGAAACATATGCCTCAATGAAAAGATTTAAGGCAGAAGCAATTAACACATTTAAAATGAGCAATACAACAGAAGCAGAAGAAGTGCAAATGTATATTAGAAAAAACATGGATAAAAAGAGAGTGAGAGACTTTGTAGATGAATATTTAGAAAATGTCAGCATTGGCCTTTCAAACATAATAAATATATTCGAGCCACAAGCTATTAGCTTTGGAGGAAGTTTTTCATATTATTGTGATATATTTTTGCCAATATTGAAAGAAAAATTGGATAAACTAAAATTTAATAAAGATACAAAAGTAGATTTAACTACAGCAAAATTAAAAAATGATGCAGGAATAATAGGAGCAACTGAAATATAAAATATTTGTCTTTCAAATAATATTAAGCATAAGATAAAAATAGGCTTGTTTTCACTAACAAGCCTATTAATTGTTTTCTTGATTATCTTCCTTTGAGTCTTTAGGATTTACATTTTCAGGAATGATAATAATTTGTTTTTGATTTTCTTCAGGTTTTTCCATAATTAAACTATCTCTAACATTGGAAATATTTAAGTCTTTAGAATTACCTTTAACAATTTCAATTTTCTTTGGTTTACGCTCATTTTCATTATTTTCTTCTATCATAGTACCACCTCATATTTTTAAATACTTAAACTTTATATAAAAAATATAACATAAAAAAATGAAGATGTCAAAGTTGTCAATTGGGACGGTTCTAATTGACACAATTAAATTAATACTTTATTCGCCAAACAATATATCTATTTTCACATTCTCGGCGCGGGTCGCTGCTTGCTCCAGCTTGAGAATGAAAAATAGACATATTGCTTTGGCTTTTAAATAGAATTGTGTGTCAAATAGAACCGTCTCAATTGACAACTTTTATAATCTCTTGAATTTCTCAACAATTGGATTTAATAAATCTTGAACATCAATTTTAAGAACAACTGCAATTGCACAAATTTCATAATCTCTAACAGTTCTTTGATTATTCTCAATTCTATGCAAACTAGTTATTGGAAGATTTACGTTTAGGAGCATTAATTGATTAGAAAGAGTTTCGAGAGATATACCTTTCTCTTTGCGTTTCTCTCTTAAGATTGGACCAATTAGGTTAAGATTACCCTCATATTTTCCAAAATTATTCATAAAATATCCTTTCTGCTATGTAAAGAAAATATGTATAATAGACAAAAAATTACATAAATATAAAAAATTTCAAATACAAAAATATTATATAAGTAAATTAAAAAATGCATATTACCACCAGTGTGAAAAAACGAGAAAATTTGTTCCTTGCAAACTTTAGTAATAGATGATATAATAAATGCATTATAAAAATTGTGTAGAAACTGGGTTTTACAAGGACATAAAAGTAAAATATTTAAATATTAAAATAACAAAATATTATAAAAGGATAAAAAATAAATATGGAAAAAGAAAAATTAAAAGGGGTAATTGAAGCAATTTTATTTTCAGCAGGGAGAGTAGTAAAAATTAGAGAACTTATGACATTATTAGAAACAAATTCAGATGAAATTATTTCTAGTATAGCTGAGCTTGAAAAAGAATATAATGCACCAGCTAGAGGTCTTGAAATAGTACGCGTAGAAGATGGCTATCAGATGGCTTCTAAAAAAGAATATCATGAATACATTTATCCAATGCTTAGCAAGAGTGCAAAACCAACTCTTTCGCAGGCTTCACTTGAAGTTCTTAGTATAATTGCTTACAACAGTAGAGCAACAAAAGCAGACATAGACACCATAAGAGGAGTAGACTCATCAGCTTCTTTATATAGGTTATTAGAATATAACTTAATTGAGCAAGCAGGTAAGGCTGACTTACCAGGTAAGCCAATGACCTATAAGGTAACAGACGAATTTCTAAAAATGTTTGGATTAAAGAGTATTAAAGAATTGCCAGATTTGCCTAAGTATAAATTGGATAGCAATAGACAAATAGTTATAGATGAGTTGGAAGATCAGGAGAGCAGCGCTGACAAAAATATGGATGAGGATAATGAACAAAATTACCAAGAAAATAGTAATTTGCAAAAAAATACGGAGGCTCCAGAACCAAAAGATGGTGAGGATAACATTTAAAAGCTATTAGGATAAAATTTTCAGTTGGGGACGGTCCTAAAACGAAAAAAATACGATTTTTATTTATTGAGCCATAATTGAATGATTTTTTCGTTTTAGGACCGTCCCCAACTGAAAATTATTTTTTAGTTAGCAATCCAATTAATTGAGGGTATAAATTTGTAGCGTTTTTCTTCCAATTATCTACAATATTTTGAGCTTGTTCTCTTGAATATGCAAAAGTTTTTATTTCAAAAATAACCTCATTTTCTTCAACAATTTTGCACACAACTTCATATTCGTTTTCACTCTTTGGAGTGTACTCAGAAACAATAGACTGAGCATTTTCAAACATTTCTATATTACTTTTTAAATTAGTGTCAACTCGAAGTTTTATAATTCCTGGCAATATGTCTAAAGTTAAATCTAAGGTGTTTTTGCCAGCTTCAGTAAGTTCATATACATCTTGAGTTTCTTTTGTATAGCGTACAACAAATTTGGCATCAATTAAATCTAGCAAAAATTGTTGAAAGTAAAAGTAGTTTAAATCAACAGCTGAACTAACAATACTATACAATGCATCATTTGTAATTGGCTTTTTAACAGTATCTAATACATATAAAATTAAAACTTTGTTTTCAGCCAATGTTTCGCTATCAGATGTAATTTTCAAATTAATTTCAACTCCTTATACGTATTTGATTATAAATTTTATATAAAGAAAAACACAAATATGTTGGCAAATAAACAATAAAATTTATAAAATCAAAAATATTATAGCACAAAATGAGTGCAAATTCAACAGTTTATGAAAGTCGAATAAGAAAAAGATACTGTTTAGTAAGAATATGTAGGCTATTTTAAATATATTACAAAACAGTAAGACTTTGTCAAAAAATGTCGAATTTTGTCGAAAAGTTTTGGAAAAATTTAGCACAAATATATTGACATTTTATGGCAAATAATGTAATATATAGTCATGCTACTTAGCAAGGCAAAATATTATTCACACATATTTTAATTATAATATTGTACAAGCTGTTTTTATAATTAAAATAAATTCAAAAGAAAATTAATTTATAATAAAAACATTATAATCTACAAAAGAAATCCAAAAATATTTAAATAATTACATATAATTAGTTATTAAGCTTGTAGAGGAAACAAAAAATAGGTTAATGGTAATTAATTCTAATAATGGAAAAATTCTTCCTTTCCATATTGTAAGACACTGCCTTAATAATACATATTTTTGATTTGTCTTCAAAATTTCCCCCAAAAAAATAAATTGTGCCCCCCAAAAGCTCCAATTTATATTTAGTTTCCTCTACAACTCCTTTTATTATATTATATTTTGTCAAGATCCTCTTACTAACTATTTCTCCATAGTTAGTAAGGGGGCAATATTATAATTTTAAAGGTAAATTATAAAAATTTAAAAAACAGAAAATGATGAAAAAACATTGAAAAATATTTTAAATTTTGTTAAAATAAATTCATAAATTAAAAAAATTGATGTGTAGATTTAAAAATAGTTAAATAAAATTTTTTAGAAAATAAAATTTAAACTTAAAATAAAGAGAGGAGAATAATCAATGCGAATAAGATTTAAACCATGGGCAAGAGAAGAGCTAGAAACCAGTCCATTTTACATAGATAATCCACAAATGTTTAAAAATAAGTGGAAAACTGCATTTCCAAATGATTATCCAATTTATTTGGAACTTGGTTGTGGCAAAGGCAATTTTATAGCTCAAATGGCAAGCAAAAATAAAGACAAGCATATTAACTATGTTGCGATAGATTTAGTTGATAGCATGCTTGGCATAGCCAAAAGAAATGTGGAAAAAGAATATGGCATTAGGGCAACATTGCAAAAAGAAGAAATAGAAAATGAAATTGAAAAGCAAAAAATTGTTACAAATCTTAGGCTTACTCGTTATGACATAGCTCTCATATCTAATATATTTGGAAAAGAAGATAATATACAAAGAATTTACATTAATTTTTGCAATCCATGGCCAAGGGGCAAGCATCACAAAAAAAGACTTACACATCCAAGACAACTTGAGCAATACAAAACTTTTCTTGCCAAAGGTGGATACATCTTTTTTAAAACAGATGATGACTATTTATTTGAAGATAGTATTAAATATTTTCAAACTGCAGGGTTTGTTATAGAGAAGTCAACCTATGATTTAGCAAGTGAACAAAACTTTTGGTTAGGAGAAGAAAATATTGAAACAGAGCATGAAAAAATGTTCAAAAAAGATGGAATTAAAATAAAAGCGTGTATTGCTAAAAATGAAGATGTAGTAGCTTTTGATGAAGAGATAGAAAAAGTAGGATAGATTGCTGACCGTCGAACAATTTTTATTCAATTTTAGCATTTATATTATAAAAAAGACTAATATATGTGCTGGAGCTTTTAGCAAATGAAGCAAAGCGACCTTCGAGACTTTCTCAAGGTCGCTCCAAATTTTTCTTTCAATATAAAGCTGAGTGGTGCTTATAAATTATACATATTATCTTTTTTAATCCATACAGAAACGCTACCACCATTTACATAAAAAATGCCATTTCCATCTTTATCTACATACACCGTTTCTTTTATATTACCAGTGCAGTCGTACAATATACTATTTGCCAAGTTTTTACCAACATTCATGCATTTATGACCACCGTCGCCATCACTTAAAATAACAGCCATTCCAGAATCTTGGTGGTAATAATCACCTTCTCTAACCCAACCTATAATATTTGCGTCATCTAAATAATCTCTTTGTTTGCCATATGCCAAATATTTTCTAGCTAAAAGTAATATGTTCAAAATTTCTTTCATAGGTGGTATATTTTTAAAAGGCACACCATAATAATCTCCATAAAATACACAAGGAATTCCTTCTTGCCTTAGCAAAATGCAAGCATAGGCAAGAGGCTTAAACCATTCTTTAACCCATGACTCTAAGCTTTGACCGAGGCTCAGTATCATGATTATCTACAAACGTTACAGCTTTTGTAGGTCTTCTGTCTACTAATGTATCTTCAAAAAGATTTCGCATATCATAATGCCCAAAACTTTCAGATGCAATTTTAAAATGGTCATGAAGCGGAACATCAAATAGAGTATCTATTTCATCATTTCTTTGCAAATAATTTAGAAGCGAATCAATATTGCAACTAAAATATTCTCCAACAGTAAATAAATCTTTGTCAGTTTCGGCTTTTAGATCATGAAGCCATCTTTTGTAAAAAGAAGAGCGAATATGCTTAATTGCATCTAACCTAAAACCATCTACATTAGTTTGCTCTAAAAACCATTTGCCCCATCTAAAAAGGTCATCAACAACATCCAAATTGTTAAAATCTACATCACAACCCATTAAATAGTCATAATTGCCAAGTTCTTTATCAACATCATTGCTCCAATGCTTTCCATAAAATCTAAAAATACCATGTTCTTTTTGCTTGTCATCATAGTCTATGCCATTAAAATGCGACCAGTCTAAATTGAAATCTGAATAGGTATTATTTCTACCTTTAAAATTAAATTTAGTCCAAGCTTCAATTGTTCTATATGTTCCAATAACTTCGTTTCTATTATTTGGGTTAACTTTATATGCAATAATTTCTTCTTTTTCATCTGCTCCAAATCTATGATTTAAAACAATATCTGCCAAAACTTTTATACCACATTTTTGCAAATATTTAATTGCATCTAAGTATTCTTGCTTAGTGCCATATTTGGTACGAATACTGCCTTTTTGCATAAATTCGCCCATATCATATAGGTCATATACACCATAACCTGTATCATTTATTCCACCAGCCGACTTAAAGCAAGGTGGAAGCCAAATATAATTTATACCTAATTTTTTTAAATCTTTACCAACATTTTGAAGGCTTTTCCATAACATGCAATCATTTGGCATGTACCATTCAAAATATTGCATCATTGTATCATTTGTTTCTTTCACTTAAATATCATCCTTTCTGACTTTAAGCTAAAATCTATATTTTGAAATATTATATCACTAGAAAAATTTCTTGACAATTCCTTTTTTTAGTTATGCTCATATTTGAGCTAAAATTTTAAAAAACAATAGAAATTTATGAAAAAATATTATATAATAATGAAGATAAAAAATTCGAAAGGAAATTCCAATGGATAAAATCAATGAATTAGTACAGTGGATAGGGTCAATAGAGCTTTCACAAGTTATAAATGTAATTATTTGCATAATAGCAATTATATTTACAGTAATAATTAGCCCATTTTTAAGTTTAGCAATTGCTAAAATATTTGGATGGAAAAAAACAAAAGCAGAATTAAAAAATAGTGTGGTATACAATGCATCAAAATATTTTCTTATAGCTACAGGTGTACTTTTTTCAACAAAAATATTGGGGCTAAATGAAGACTTAAACAATTTTTTAGATAAATTATATAGGATTGCAATTGTGTGGATAATAGCCAAAACTGCATCAGATGTTTTTTCAAATAGAAGGCTACTTACATCAAGGCTAAAAGATAAAGCAAATGACCCAATGGTAAATATAATTAACAAAATTATTAAAGTAGTTTTGTATATACTTGCAGCATATTTGACGCTTAAAGAATTTAACTACGATCTAGGTGGAATTTTAACAGGGTTAGGACTAAGTACTGCCATTATTGCTTTAGCTGCTCAAGATACAGTAAAAGACGTTTTCTCGGGACTTTCAATATTCTGGGATAAACCATTTGCAATAGGCGATTGGGTAGAAATAGGTGATGTATCTGGAACAGTTGAAAATATTACATTTAGAAGTACAAAATTAAGAACAACAGAAGACACCATAATAACTATTCAAAATTCAGCAATAAGCTCAGAGAACATTATAAACTGGGGAGTAATAAAGAAAAGAATATATAAAGCAAACTTAAAACTTCCACTAGAAACAGAAGAAGTTACAGTAGAAAAAGTTTTAAATAGAATTAGATTTATTTTAAAATACAATAAAGAAATTATAAAAAATTCAGTAAGTGTGCATCTTAATGAAATAAAAGAAGACGGAATTAATATAAACATTTACTTAGAAACAAATATTACAGCATATGGAGCATATCAAGATTTTTGTAACAAACTTAACCTTACATTGCTTAATATACTAGAAACCCAAGGCATTAAGCTTGCTTATCCAGGACAAAACATATACATAAAAAATGTTGAAGAAGGATACCAAATAAATAAAAAAGAAAATCATCAACAATTTAATTTAGAACAGGAAAAACACATAAAACCAGTTAAAGTAAATAATACGGCAAAAAACAAGAAATAAAATTACTGCGAGTATTAATATCTAAATTATTATACAAAATTCACATAATAGACATAATATTGCTTTAAAATTAATATATATACAAAATTACCTAGAAATATTTTAGTGTTAAATGGAGACTTAAAATGTAGCCAAAAAGAAAGGATGATTTTATGGAAGGCGTTACCATATTAGTTGTAGATGATGAATTTAGAATGAGAAAATTAGTAAAAGATTTTTTGTTAAAAGAAGATTGCACTGTGCTAGAAGCGGGTGATGGTGAAGAAGCAATAAAAGTATTTAATGAAAACAAAGAAAAAATAAATTTAATATTATTAGATGTAATGATGCCAAAGTTAGATGGCTG
This sequence comes from uncultured Clostridia bacterium, assembly GCA_944393335.1. GTDB lineage: Bacteria > Bacillota > Clostridia > TANB77 > CAG-508 > CAG-793. Next base: position 14,824 of record CALXZV010000001.1, read on the forward strand.
GTCTGTTTTAAGACAAATAAGACAAGAGTCAAAAGTACCAGTAATCATGCTTACAGCAAGGGGTGAAGAGCAAGACGAATTATTTGGCTTTGAGCTTGGAGTTGACGAATATATTTCAAAACCATTTAGCCCTAAAATACTTGTTGCAAGAATAAAAGCAATCTTAAATAGAACAGAGGAAAAGAAAAACGAAAGCAAAAATTATGGCGGTATAGAAATAAATACCGAAGGCAGAACTGTAACAGTTGATGGCAAGCAAATAGAGCTTAGCCTAAGAGAATATGAGTTACTTAAGTATTTATTAGACAACGAAAACGTAGCATTATCTAGGGACAAAATACTAAATAATGTATGGAATTACGACTACTATGGAGATTCTAGAACAATAGATAGTCACATAAAAAAGATTAGACATAAGCTAGGCAAAAAAGGAAAATACATAAAAACCATTAGAGGAGTAGGGTATAAATTTGAAGTTAAATAAGGCTTATTTCAAACCACTGTATAAATATTTTAGAATTGAAACAAATATTCTTTGTTGGCATTAGTAGCAAATAGTGAGAAATGGATTTTAAAATGAAATTAAAAAATACTTTTAAATCAATTAGATTCAGACTATTTGGAACACTATGTGTTAGCATAGTGTTAATTATATTTTGCCTTATAATCATAAATAATGTAGTCTTAGAGACCTTTTATTTATATTCTAAAACAAGCACGGCCATACATATATGCCAAAGTATTAACAGTTATTACAATGGAATATTTACATACAATATAAAAGATAAATTAAGAGAGCAAGAAAGAACAAATAATATAGATATTTTAATACTTGACGAAAATTTTGATGTTGTTTATTGTAGCAATCAGGAAATAATAGATAGTGTAAATGTGCTAGAATCAGTACATAGTTTTAGAAGTTCAATAATATATTCTCAAAATAACATAGTGGTACAAAGTATTGATGAAAGTAAAACAAATGAATATTTAATGCTAAAAGCAAATTTAGATAATGGCTATATTACATATATAAAAATACAAATAGAACCTATAAAAGAAACTGTAAAAATATCCAATGATTTGCTAGTTATTATAGGTGTGCTAATGATAATAATAGCAGCAGTTATTGCATCAGTTATAGCAAACAAATTTACAAAACCAATTTTGCAATTAAATAGGATAACGAAAAAAATGGCTAATTTAGATTTCAGCCAAAGATACAGAATATCTGACACAGAAGATGAAATAAATATGCTTGGAAGAAATATAAATGAAATGTCAGATAAACTAGAGCTTACAATAAATAGATTGCAAAGCAACAACTCAAAATTGGAACAAAATATAGAAGAAAAATCTAAAATAGACGAAATGAGAAAACAATTTATATCAGATGTATCTCATGAGCTAAAAACACCAATAGCACTTATTCAAGGCTATGCAGAGGGATTAATAGAAAATGTAAATTCTGATGAAGAATCTAGAAAATTTTATGCAGAAGTAATCCTAGATGAATCAAATAAAATGGATACAATGGTAAAAAGATTACTAGAGCTAATGAAACTAGAATACCAAGAAAGAAAATTCAACGATACAGAATTTGATTTAACAGAGTTAATAAAAGAAGAATTAAGAAGAAATACAGTTGTTATAAAAGAAAATAATATAAAAATAGAATTTGATGAAAAGAAAAAAATAAAAGTATTTGCAGACCAAGAATATATAGAACAGGTTGTAAGCAATTATTTGACAAATGCTATCAAACATGCTGATGAAAAAAATGGCGAAAAGAAAATAATTATTAGAACAGAAAACAAAAAAGACAAAGTTAGATTATTTGTTTATAACACAGGAGAAAATATACCAAAAGAGTACATAAACAAAATCTGGGGAAGATTCTATAAAGTTGATTCCTCAAGAAATAGAAATGCTGGTGGTACAGGCATAGGACTCGCTTTGGTTAAAGCTATAATGAATAATTACAACAATGAGTATGGCGTAAGAAACCTAGAAAATGGTGTTGAATTCTATTGTGATATAAACAAAAAAGCATAAAATTTTTTAAGTTGGGGACGGTCCTAAATCGAAAAAATTGTCAAAATTGTTAAAAGGGACGGTTCTAAATGACAACCACACACGTGAAAAATAAGCGAACCATTAAAAGCTAAGCAATAATTGTCAAAGAAATAAATAAGAAATACCAGGACTACATTGGTATTTTAGCTTCCAACTATTTGTCTAATTTTGATAATTAAATATCGTGCAATAATTTTAAAAAAGTATTGAAAAAATATGTGGGAAGATATATTTGACATTAATTTAATTTAATGTTACAATATTATTACAAATTTAACTGGCTTGTTGACAGAAGAAAGAAACTATATTATTATTATTATAAATAAAGGCAAAAAGCAAGCATTACCAAATTATTTATTAAAAACGAATAAGAGCCAGAAGCCCTTATTCAATCTCGTTTAACTTAGAAGAATTGAAGTTATGTGCGTTGACTTCAATTCCTTTTTTTGTGAAATTAATATAAGAGTTATATCCTAAACTGGCTAGCCCAAATATTGTTCCACAAATGATAACGGCAATTAAAGCTCTTCCAAGGTATCTTACAGCAATATCGCTATTGCTAGAATCATTTGTTTTCAATTCTTGTACCTCCTTCTTTAAGAATTTGCATCTAACTATTCTGTGAAGAGTTAGGTGCATAAACTAATAGTTGAAATGCAAAGAAATCAATTACTAATCTATGCACCCAACTGAAGGAGTTCATTAAACGATTAAAAAGAGTATATCAAATATAACTATAAAAAGTCAATAATTAATTAGTACAAAATGATGAAATATCAGCAAAAATATATTAGGTAATTACAATTACATAAAATATTTTTTGCAATTGATTACAAACATATGTTAAAATAAAGAAAAAATTAGGAGTACAAAATAATGACAAAAATCGCTGAAACCCTTGCGGCTGTATATATATATATATATATATCGTAAGATTTAATAGAATAGAATTATGTGAACATAGAGGTAAAACTATGCTTATTAGACGTATGCAAAATGTCTAAGGGCATAGTTTTTTTGTGCATTTTTTCAGTTGGGGACGGTCCTAAATCGAAAAAGTTGTCAAATGGGACGGTTCTATTTGACAACAAAAATCTTAAGAAAAAACAAGGAGGAAAAAACTATGAAAAAAATAAGTAGTAAACAGAAATTAATATATGGAATATCAATAATTTTAGTTGCAGTTATATTAGCAATAGTCATAACTACAAACATAATAAAAAATAACAACCAAGTTGCAAGTGAAGGTTATACAGCCACAACTGCAAATGCAAATTCAAATTTAGTAGCAAGCTACATTAAGTCTGGAATAACAATAGGAGGAATTACTGGAACTTTAGAAAGCATAAACACATTTGATGCTACAGCCTTACCAGAGGACATATTGTGGGGAGAAACAGCATATGTAAAAGGCGAGAAAATCACTGGAACAAAAATAGTAACTGTAGCACATGCAAAAGCTGCTCAAAAAACATTTGAAGAAAATACTGTTTTAATAGATGACTATGGAAATAATGTAAAAATACCAGCTGGTTTTAAAATAGCAGAAGATTCAGCAACAGCAGTAACAGGCGGAGTTGTAATAGAGGACGTGTCTGCAGAAGGAGCAACTGAATATACAAAAGGTAGCCAATTTGTGTGGGTTCCAGTTGGAGATGTATTAACGGATAATGACGGAAATAAAACTACAATAACACTTGGAAGGTATACATTTGATAATAAAGGGAGCGAAATATTAGTTCAATCAGGAAAAGATTATGCAAGAGAAACTCAATTGATAATATTAGGTATAAATGATGGAGAATTTTTAGAATTATTAAATACTACACCTTCTAATAATGCAAAAGCTAAAGATATATCTGAATTTGTAAAGCGAACATTTGAAAGTCAAGGTTATTTTATAGGACGATATGAGTTAGGAGATGCATTAGCAACAAATGACTCAAGAAGTGGGACAGATGATATATCAAATTCTCAAAATCCGGTAGCTTGTAAATCTGGGATATATCCATATACATATATAAATCAGGCAGATGCTGCTAAGCTATGTAGAAATATGTATAGTAGTAATAATTTTGAAAGTGATTTAATAAATAGTTATGCATTAGATACAGCTATTGTTTTTATACAGAAATTCAGTGGAGATACAAACTTTTCGCTACAAGTAGGAAAAAGTACTGTAAATTCAATTCAAAAATGTGGCGTCGATTTATTAGAAAATGTTAGTAGTGGAGAAAAAAATCAAGATGAAAGATGCAATATATTTGATTTGGCAGGAAATACAGGGGAGTGGAGTACAGAAGAAATATCGATTAGTAATTGGCCTTGTGTTGCAAGAGGAGGAAGCTATAATTATAGTGACAGTTATGTAAGTAGTCGTAATTTTTATGATATAAATTATACAAGGAATAACCTTTCTGCTAGACCAATTATATACTTATAGTATTGAACGTTGTAAATATGTTAACTCATTTAGTAAGGGTATAAATATAGAAATCAATTATGAAAATATAAAAATTCTATTTACAAAAATTACCAAAAAGTGATATAATGTTTCTATGAAAATAAATTATAATAAAAGAAATTTAAACATTATATCATTTTTTGTATCTTTATTTATTTTTTTAATCATTATATTTTGCCTAAAACAAATGACAAATCTAAAATCAAATCAAGAGTATTCATATGTAATGCCAAGCACAGAGCAAAGTAATGAAACAAGTGCTGAAAATAGGCTTGCCATAGCTAGTGCAAATATAACTGGTGCAAATATAGCTAATGAAAATATAGTTAGTGCAAATGAACTAAATCTTGATCAAACAAATTCTAATGAATTAGCCGATTTACCTTTGGCACAAATAACAAATTGGCAAATTGAAATTGAAAAATTAAACCTTACTGCCAATATTGCCGAAGGAACAGGCAAAAATGTAATAGAAAGTAGCGTTGGCCATTATACCAATTCAAATATTTTAAGAGGAATAATTGCTTTAAAGGCATACAATGTTGGTACAATTAATAATTACTTTGCTAATTTAAAAGAACTCCAAATTGGTGATGAAATAAATTACACTGTAAATGAAAATCAAAGTACATACAAAGTTACTTCAAATAAGATTATTGAGTGTAGTGAAAACTTAAACGAAGCAGATGAATTTACTCAAATATTAAATAATATAAAAGGCAATGATATAGATAATGAAAACACTGCAACAGAAAACGACCAAAATAAAAATGATATATTAATTTTAATTACATATGTCAAAGATATGCCTAATAATCTTAGGTGTGTTGTTGCGCAAAAAAATAATTGACTTATAGCTTTTTAAAATATATAATAATACTATGCAAATGTTAGAAAATATTAATAGTAAATAGTTGCTAATCAATTAGAAAGAGGTTTTATTTTTATGAATAAAAAAAATATAATTATTTTTGTTATAATTTTAGTTGTAATAATAGGAGCAATTGTAGGAGTTTCAATTTATTTAAATAATTTAAAATACAAGTATGAACTTTCAACAATTCAAGACAGTGAAATTCAATATTATAAACTAGAACAGGATGGCAAATATGGTGTAATAGATAAAGATGGAAATGTAGTATTACAGCCAACATATAGCTCAATCGATATACCTAACCCAACAAAAGCTGTTTTTATTAAGTCAGATGATGGACAAAACTATTCTGCAGTAGACGCAAATGGAAGTCCACTATTTACTGACTATGACAGTGTTGAGGCAATTTCTATTAACAGTATAACTAGCAATATTTCTTATGAAAAAACTGTGCTTAAATATAAGCTAGGTGGTCTTTATGGAATAATGGATTTTGATGGAAATAAAATAACAGAAAACATTTATAACTCAATTACTAATATTGACTATAAAGAAGGAAATCTTAGAGTAGAGCAAAATGGGAGCTATGGAGTTATAAATATTAAAGGTACAACAATTTTAGAGCCTGAATATGATGCCATAATGGCAGATGGTTATTATGATGAAGAAACAAAATACGAAAATGCAGGCTTTGTGCTAAGAATTGTAACAGATGATGGATACAGATTTGGATATGCAGATAGAACAGGCAAAATAATATTAGATACAATGTATAATGAAATAAGTCGTCTAACAGAAATTGAAGGTGATGATGTATATTTGGTAACTTCATCAAATGGTAGATATGGCTTGTATAAAAACAATAAAGAAATTTTAGCAAATGAGTATACATCAATAAACTATGATTCTAATAATAATTTGCTAATAGTACAAAAAGACCAAGCTCAGGGAGTTCTTGACTTAGAAGGAAACAACATAGTACCACTAGACTATGACAGCATCATAATAGGTGGAAAATATATTGATGCTCAAAAAGGCGAAGAGATTGTTGTGTTTGATGCACAGGGTAATAACTTAAATACTGACATTATAAGTTATAATCAAGTAAGTGATTTAGCAATAGTAATAGATAAAAATAACAATTACAATATAGTCGATTCATCAGGAAACAAAAAATTACGTGAAAACTATACTTATATAGAATATTTTAACAATAATTATTTTATTGTAACAAAAGATAGCAAAACTGGTGTAATAGATGGAAACGGCAATGTAATAATAGGCTTAGAATATGATGCAATTCAAGACATAGATGGAACCAATGCACTTCAAGCTATAAAAATAGATGAAAATACAACATATATTATTGATAGTAATATGAAAGTTCATGATGGTATAGCAAATGCAAATGTTCTAAAAAAGGACAATTATATAAAAGTATTTTCTGAAACAGAAATGAAGTATTATGATTTTTCTGGAAATGAAATAACTTATAAATCATTATTCCCAAATAATACTGTATATGCTAGCCAAAGCAATGGTAAATGGGGATTAGTTGATAATAGCGGAAGAGTAGTAGTACCATATGAATATGATATGGTAACAGAGCAAAATGGCAATGTAGCAGGTGTTAAAAAGGATGGAGTATGGCAAGTTGTAGATATAAATGGACAACTTGTAAGTGATAAACAATATACTTTGTCTTGGCTAGATGTAACATTTTTAGGAGAATACTACAAAGTAAATAATTCTACAAATGGAACTGTTTATAGCGGTACAGTGCAAGATTAAAATAGAAATAAAAGAGGTAAATTATGTACAAAGAATATGGAATTAGTGAAGAAACATTTAATTTAGTAAATAAATGTGAAAATGAAGTAAAAGAAGAATTTGCCAAAATAAATGAAATTTGCGAGTACAATTCATTAAAGGTTTTAAAAGCATTTCATGACAACAACCTATCTGAGGTTCATTTTAATGAAACAACTGGATATGGATATGATGATATTGGAAGAGAAACTATTGAAAACATATATAGCCAAATATTTGGAGTAGAAGACAGCTTAGTTAGAGGCCAATTTATATCTGCTTCACACGCTTTAAATGTAACACTATTTGGACTTTTAAGACCAGGGGACACTATGCTTAGCATATGTGGCAAGCCTTATGATACACTTGATGAAGTAATAGGAATTAGAGAAAATGCAAGTTCACTTAAATCATTTGGCGTAAAATATGAACAAATAGATTTAATAAATAATGATTTTGATTATGAACAAATAAAAACTAGACTAAGTCAAAAAAACGTTAAATTAGTAGAAATTCAACGTTCAAGAGGTTATGCCCTAAGAAATAGCATAACTTTAGACAAAATACAAAAAGTAATAAAGTTAATAAAAGAAGTAGACTCAAATGTTATTATAATGGTGGACAATTGCTATGGAGAATTTACTAATAAAGAAGAGCCATCAAACTTTGGCGCAGATGTATGTGTAGGTTCATTAATAAAAAACCTAGGTGGAGGAATAGCTCCTAATGGTGCATATGTTGTTGGAAGAAAAGATTTGATACATTTAGTTGGTGAAAGACTAACTCTTCCGGGAGAAGGCAAAGATGTTGGACCAACACTAGGAATGAATAAAAAGATTTTACAAGGTTTGTTCTTTGCACCAAGCGTAGTAGCAAGTAGCTTAAAAACAGCAGTCCTTACAAGTAAAGTAATGGAAAGCTTAGGCTACAAAGTACAACCAAGATTTAATGAACCTAGAACAGACATAGTTCAAACTATAGAATTTAATGATAGAGAAAAATTAATAAAATATTGTCAAGGAATACAAATGGGGTCTCCAGTAGACTCAAACTCAATTCCAGTACCAGGGGATATGCCTGGATATGAGGACCAAGTCATAATGGCAGCAGGAGCATTTACACAAGGTTCATCAATAGAACTAAGCTGTGATGCACCTTTAAGACCACCATATTTAGCATTTCAGCAAGGTGGCTTAACCTACGAATATGGCAAGCTTGGTTTAATGAAAGCAGTTGAAAATATTAAATAGAAAGGATTTTTATGGATGTAATTGTAATAGGTGGTGGACCAGCTGGAATGCTTGCGGCTATTAGTGCAAGCTTGCAAGGCGACAACGTTACCATTCTTGAAAAAATGAATCAATTAGGCAAAAAGCTTTGCATAACAGGAAAAGGTAGATGCAATATAACAAGTAGTTTGCCTATGGATGACTTTATAAAAAATATACCAGGCAACGGCAAATTTTTATATAGTGCTTTTCAAAATTTTACAAATCAAGATATTATAAATCTTTTAGAAAAAGAAGGATTAAAAACAAAAGTTGAAAGAGGAAATAGAGTGTTTCCAGTAACAGATAGAGCATCTGATGTACGAGATGCTCTAATTCGAGTTTTAAAAAAGCAAAATGTAAAAATAATTACCAATGCGAAAGTTGAAGATATAGTAACTCTTGATGGTAAAGTAACTGGCGTTAGATACACATTAAATAATGAAAAAAATTTATTACAAGCAGATAAAGTAATTTTAGCAACTGGAGGGAAAAGTTATCCACTTACAGGTTCAACAGGTGATAGTTATGAAATGGCTAAAAAACTTGGTCACACTATTGCCGAAATAATGCCATCATTGGTTGCGTTAAAAGCAAAACAGATGGATGAATATAAAAATTCTAAAGAAGCAACAATTGATTCTCAAGAATATAAAACACAGAGTCAAAATACTTATTTATTAGGACTTGAAACTTGTCAAAAGTTACAAGGCTTGAGCTTAAAAAATGTAGGCCTAAAAATATATAGAGATAATAAAATAATATATGAAGATTTTGGAGAGATGTTATTTACACATTTTGGAGTATCTGGACCTATCATTTTAAGTGGGTCAGCGCATTTAGTAAGAGGCAGTATGAATAATGTGTACATAAGCATAGACTTAAAGCCAGCACTAGATGAAGCAAAATTAGATGATAGAATAATAAGAGATTTTTCTGAAGAAAAAAATAAAGAATTTAAAAATAGTTTGAATAAATTATTACCACAAAAGCTAATACCAGTGGTTGTAAATGTAATGGATAATATAATTTGCAAAAAAGCTAGTGCAGTTTTTAATAATGTGAAAATAGATGAAAACAATTTAAAAACAAATAAATTTTCAAACAAAAAAGTAAACTCCATAACAAAAGATGAAAGGCATGAGCTTGTTAAATTATTAAAAAACTTTAACATAGCTATAGAAGGCTTTAGACCAGTAGAAGAAGCCATTGTTACTGCTGGTGGAGTAAATATAAAGGAAATAAATCCAAAAACTATGGAGTCGAAATTAGTAAAAGGCTTGTATTTTGCAGGAGAAATAATTGATGTAGATGCATACACGGGAGGTTTTAATTTACAAATTGCTTATTCTACTGGATACACGGCAGGGCTAAATCAATAACAATAATAAAATTCAAGTTAAAATCACAGGTTCTTTTTATTAGGAAAAGCAGATTTTTTTATTTAACAAAATTATATTTTGAAACTTTGAACCTGTATTAGAAAGAATAGAGGAAAAATGTTTAAATCAATAAATAGTGAATCGGTAGCAGAAATTATGGAAAAAAAGTCTAAATTTATTGCTACTTTATGTGAAGCAAATAGCAAAGATGAAGCGGAAAAAATTTTGCAAGAAACAAGAAAAAAGTATCATGATGCCAAACACAATTGTTATGCATATATTGTTCAAAAAATTGAAAAATGCAGTGATGATGGAGAGCCATCAGGCACTGCAGGAGCGCCTATGCTTGCACTCTTAAAATCGGCAAACCTTACAAATGTAATAATAATAGTAACTAGATATTTTGGAGGAATATTGCTAGGTACAGGAGGTTTAGTTAGAGCTTATACAGAATCTGCACAAAAAGCAATTGAAAATGCACAAATAGTCCAAAAAGATTATGGAATAAGATATGAGGTTGAAATTGCATACAGTGATTTAAAAAACATTCAATTTATATGCAAAAATTTAAAAATAAATATTGTAAAAATGGAATATAAAGAAAATATAAAGCTGATTTTAGAATCTACGCTAGATGCCAAAAAAGAGTTAGAAAGAGCCAATATTAGCCTAATTAGCATAAACGAAATTTGTCATAAAATAATAACGCAAAATTAGATAAAAAATTCAAAAAATTGGTAAAAAACTATTGCACTTTTTTGTTAAATCATATATAATGAGGTGGTAAAATTTTACAAAAGAATGAATTAGGAGGTAAAAGGTAGTGAGTGACAAAATTAAGGTGCTAATAGCAGATGATAACTACGACTTTGGAATGACACTTAAAAATTACTTAGTAAATGATAATGAAATGGAAATTGTGGGAATAGCCAGGGATGGAGAAGAGGCTTATTCCAGCGTACTCAGGCTAAAACCTGACGTACTACTACTTGATGTAATAATGCCACATTTAGATGGTATAGGAGTGCTAGAAAAACTTAACAAAACAAAAATTGAAAAGAATCCAATAAAAATAATGGTTTCGGCAGTTGGTCAAGACAAAATAACTCAAAAAGCAATAGCATTAGGTGCAGATTACTACATAGTTAAACCTTTTGATATTGAGCTACTTACCCAAAGAATAAAAGAAATCAAAAATGATGATCCGGAAAGTTTAAAGGATGTTATAATCAATCACGAAATTAAATCACCATATATTACAATCAAAAAATATGAAGAAAACAATAAGAACGACTTAGAAGCAGCAGTTACAAATATTATTCATGAAGTTGGAGTCCCTGCGCACATTAAAGGGTACCAATTTTTACGAGAAGCTATAATTATGTCTGTTAAAAATGTAGAAATGATAAATCAAGTTACCAAATTACTTTATCCAGATATTGCAAATAAATATGGTACAACACCTTCAAGAGTTGAAAGGGCTATTCGTCATGCCATTGAAGTAGCTTGGGGAAGAGGCGACCCCAAAGTTACAGAGAGCATATTTGGCTACACAGTTTCAGCTGACAAAGGTAAGCCTACAAATAGCGAATTTATAGCAATGATTGCAGATAAGCTACGCCTTGAACTTAAGTCAGCTTAAATAAGCGAAAAAAATAGAGCGTTGTCAAATGGGACGGTTCTAAATGACAATCACACTGATGTGATTGTCATTTAGAACCGTCCCATTTGACACAAAAATTTTTTTATCACTATTAGCACTTGAAAAATGGCAGAAATATAGTATAATATAGGTACATTTTTTATTGAATAGAAGAAAGATTTTCTATTCAATAAAACAATTAAATGCAAATTACCAATAGTGCAAGGAGGAATTAATAGTGATAGACCACGAACCAGTAAAGAGAACAAAGGACTTAATAAAAATAAAAGTAATAGGTGTTGGTGGAGGCGGAAACAACGCTGTAAACCAAATGATAGTATCGGATGTAGATGGAGTAGAATATATATTAGTAAATACAGAAAAGGGCATACTTGAAAGAGCAAATACAAATGGATGCAAAACATTACAAATAGGAAAAGAAATTGCTCAAGGTTTAGGTGCAGGAGCTAATCCAGATGTTGGAGAAAAAGCAGCTAAAGAGAGCATTGATGATATAGATAAAATTCTTGATGGAACAGATTTGCTATTTGTTACAGCAGGAATGGGTGGAGGTACTGGAACAGGTGCTATACCAGTAATTGCTGAAGAAGCTAAAAAGAGAGGTATTTTAACAATAGGAATAGTAACAAAGCCATTTTCTTTTGAAGGAAAATTAAGAAGTGTTAGAGCAAACATTGGTATAGACAAGCTTAAACCTAATGTAAATGCACTTATAGTAATATCAAACGATAAGCTATTACAAAATACAGCAAATAATATATCTATATTAAATGCATTTAAAATGACAGATGATATATTAAAACAAGGTATTCAATCAATAACAGATATTATAAATTCTGTAGGTACAATAAATGTAGACTTTGCAGATGTTCAAACTATACTTGGATATCAAGGCTTTTCATATATGGGTATAGGTGAGTCAAGTGGAGATAATAAAATAGTTGAAGCTACAATGAACGCTTTAAATAACCCACTTACAGAAACAGGAATAGATGGTGCAAAAGGTGTTATATTTAATATTAAAGGTGGCGAAGATATTAGCCTAGAGGATATTAACAAAAGTGCAAGTTTAATTGGTGAAAAGGTAAGTCCGGATGCAAATGTTATTTTTGGAACAGTTATAGATGAAGACCTTGGTGACAATGTAGTTGTAACAGTTGTAGCTACAGGTGTTGAAGAAAAAGTTGAAAAATAATTGTGCTTTTGGCTAGAAAGGAATAATAAGCATGACAATAAAAGAATTTAGGCTATTACATATTGCAGTTTTTGATGGGGATAAAGAACTTTACAATGGAATGAGTGAAGATGCCCCACAAGAACTTTTAGACAAGCAAATAAAAATAGAAGGTATGGAAGATAAAATTTTAAAGGTAAAAATAGTTTAAGATTAGCAAATTCAGTGATTTAAAAAGAATTGAAGATTATTGTTTATTTACAGCAATAAATTTTAAGCACGTTTTATGTATAAATCTGCCACAAGTGGAAATAATTTTATCAAATAAAGATTTACAACTTTTAATAGCAAGTTGAATAAAGGCAATTTTTTAGTACTATTAAAAATTGTATGAACAAAGGAGATAAAATTATGGGAGATTTAAATAAAAAGTATATAATAAATAAGGCTGAAAAAATATTAGAAAAGTGTGAAGAAAAATACAAAGATGAAAGCAAAAGCAAGCGAAAAGTAAGAGAGTTAGAAAGTGAATGCAAAAAGCTAAAAAGATATAATTGGGCTTGGAAAATACTTTTGGCTCTTGTGGTGATTAGCTTTTTAATAATTACATTTTAAAAACAAGTATAAAACTTTTTAATTGGTCATATATTTTAAAAGACTAATTAAAAAGTTTTTTTTCGTGCATATAAAAAAGTAGTATTGCAATAAAAAGGTTATAGGTAATCCAATGCAAAAACCTAAATCAAATGCAAGGGAAGAAGTCTATGGAAAGAATAATAAGTGAGCAAGATAGAATAAGACGAGCGGAAGAGATTGCAAGTAGAAGAAGAGGCACTATTTCAGCAAGAGATATAAATGTAGAACATACTAAAAAGAAAATGCCTATGCTTACAAAGGTCTTTATACAAACTGTAGCTAGTATATGCATATTTGGCTTGGCATATTTTTTAACACAAAACAATTATCCGTTTATGGATAGTGTAAGAAGTGTACTGAGTGCAGATATAAATATAGGACAAATATACAATGAATTAAACAATAGCTTTAAATCTGTTTCAAATTGGTATAACGGTTTAGTTGGAGGCATTGGAGAAAATAAACAGGATGATGTTAATGAAGCGGATAATACAAATGCCCAGGAAAATAACATAGAAAATGCTAATGGAACTGATGGGGCAAATAATGGAGAGGATGAGGCTAATGTAACAAACACATCTGAAACTGAAAATGTAAATAATGAAGAAACAAATTCAAGTGATGCAGGAGGCATTGGCGGGAGTGATGAAAATATTACTCTAAGCCAAGATGAACAAGACATAGCATATATAAAAGAAAATGCATCAATAATCGTGCCTGTTTATGGCACTGTAACATCGGGCTATGGTCCCAGAACCCCAACAGATATAATTTCGGCAAATCATGCAGGACTTGATATAGGAGCAAATGAAGGAACAGAGATAATTGCTGCAATGGAAGGAACAGTAGAGCTTGTATCTAGTTATGGAGACTATGGTAATCACGTAAAAATAACAAATGGAGAAATAAGTACAATGTATGCACATTGCAAAGATATATATGTAAATCAGGGAGATTATATTAGTCAAGGTCAAGTAATTGCAACAGTTGGAAATACAGGTAGAACAACAGGACCACACTTGCATTTTGAAATAGCAAGAAGCGGAAGAACAGTGGACCCTCAAGCCATAATACAAATCTAATAGTTCAATTACTATAAAGTTCTTAATAAATAAGACAAAATTAATATTTATAACTATTAAAAGTTTATACTAAAAGCAAAAGAAAGGAGATTTGTATAAAAGATTATACAAAAATGTTTATGCAAATAAGAATAGATTTTAAAATTTTTATTATAATATTAATATTTTTAATTACAAGAAACATAGGAATATATGCCACATTAATGTTCTTTGCATTAATACACGAGTTAGGGCATTTATTATGTGGTCTGATTCTTGGCTTTAAGCCAGAAAGTATAAGCATAATTCCATTTGGCTTTAAACTAGGATTTAAAGTAAAATGTGATGATTACAATATAAAAGTAAAAAAAGGTAGCAGACTAACAGTAAAAAAGATATTAATTGCATTAGCTGGACCACTTACAAATGCTTTTTGCATTTTGATTTTATTTTTAATAAATTTTTTAAGTAAAGATATAAATTTAGAGCAATTACAAAATGCCATTTATGCTAATATTCTTCTTATATTATTTAATTTAATACCCATTTATCCATTAGATGGTGGAAGAATAATGCAAGGATTAATACATATATTTATAGGTCTAAAAGAAAGCTATTCTTATGCAAAAACAGTTACAAATATAAATGCAATTTTGCTTACTGCTATTTCTAGCATTTTAATACTTTATTACAAAAATATAGCCATATTATTAGTTATAATTTACTTGTGGCTAATGGTGTATAAATGTAATAAGGAATACAGGTTAAAAGAAAAGATATATAGCAATTTTAAAGATAATATTTAAATTTATAATATGATTGTTCAAAAATAATTTGATTTTAAATAGAGCTTTTTGTGATTAACTTCATAACAAAATCAAATTAACATAAAACACTTGCATTATCTAACATTTTATGGTATACTAATTATATTAGTGATGATTAAGCCATTAAAGCCAATTCGATATTAAAAAATAAACGTAAATAGACAGTGCAAAAATTTAATATCAAATAGATTTGCATTAAAAAATAAATAAAATAATGGCAAATAAAAGGAGGAATCACAATATAAATGAGTAAAATATTAGATAAAATAAAAGGTTTTGTACATTCATTAACAAGTATGTTTCAAGAAAATGACCAAGGAGATGAAGACTATTTAAAACCAGATACAAAAGAGGCAAAAGAATTAGCCTCAGCTATGGAGCCTGCAGTTAAAAGAATGAAAGAAATGGAAGCTAAAAGAGAAAAAGAAGAAAAAGATAGAATAGCATGGCTTAAAAATTTAAGAGAAGGTGCTGTAACAGAACAAGAAAGCGTTACTCCAAAATCTAATGAAGTACAAGTTAAAGGAATAGCACCAAAAGTTAAAATAGGACAAAGTCAAGACCGTACTATGCAAAGCGATAGCTCTCAAAATAAAGATGATTTAGAATTAGGACAATGATTCAAAAATTATTATAATTTTTAACCTAAGGTTACAACTAAAATTAATGTGCAAACATTAAAGTAATCTTAGGTTTTATTTTTCCGTAAAAATGCTGTGTCAATTGGGACGGTTCTATTTGACACAAAATAGTGTCAAATAGAACCGTCCCAATTGACAAAAAAATTAAATCTTTAATCAATCAAAAAACTCTTGAAAAAAACATAAAAATAGTATATAAATATATTTAAGAAAAATGGTAAAGGAAGATGAAAATGCAAAAGATTAAAAGTGAAAGAGGAGTTACACTACTTATATTAATGATTACTATAGTAGTTCTTGCTCTAATAAGTATTCCAATTATAGTAAACACAACGGATATATCAGAATTACAAAGATACACATATTTTAAAGCAGATATAGATAAATTAAGAGAAGCAATAGATGCAACATATGCAGATATGGACGACCTATCTACAATTGGACCAATATATACAGGTGATTATAGCTTTTTAAGCAAAGTCCAAGGTAGTGATCCAGTAGCAAATCCTAATGATGGCAATGTATATTATGTAATAAGTTTAACAAATTTAAATTCTTACATAAATGCTCAAATAAGTCTAAAATATGGAACTGGAAACAAAGAAGAAACATATGAAAATAACGAATATAGCGGTACAGACGTTTATATAATAAATGAACAATCAAAAACCATATACTATACAAGTGGTGTAGAATATAAAGGTGTAACATACTATAGACTACCAGAAAGCTTTACTGCACAAACACAATTTTTTGTAGTATCATATGATGCCAATGGTGGTACAAATGCACCAGATATGCAATCTGTTGATTCTAGAGGTGATGCTGTAACTATAGGAAATGCACCAACAAGAGCAGGATATACATTTAAGGGCTATTTAGATAGTAATACAAATACTTTATATCAACCAGGGGATATTTATATAGTATCAGATACAATAATATTAGTGGCACAATGGGAACAAAACTAATATTTTAGAAAAATTTCCAGTTTGGCGGTTGTTGTCAGTTGGGATGGGGTTGTCAATTGGGACGGTTCTATTTGACACTATTTTGTGTCAAATAGAACCGTCCCAACTGACAACTCATCGGAAAATCCTAATGAAAAAGTGCTTGACAAGTAAAGCATTATATTGTATAATACTAATTGTCGCAAATAATGGCGAAGTAGCTCAGTTGGCTAGAGCATCCGGTTCATACCCGGCAGGTCAAGAGTTCGAATCTCCTCTTCGCCACCAAAAAATAAATAAATGCCATAAACACATTTATTTATCTCATTTTCTATAAAACTAGCATACTTCAATTTAATTTGAGGCATGCTAGTTTTTTTATTAACACTTTTTTAACACACTAGTTTAGAAAAAACTATTTTAGTGACAACTTTATTTTCTCTGTAAATCAGCGATAATTCCATTTATTAACAGTAACGTTTGTGAGAGCAAAATCACAAATTAAAATTAAACATAGGTATTTGAAGTATAACAAAAGTATACGCAGTAGCAAGTATGGCTTGCAAAATTTTACCTATTATGTATGGCTTTATAGACAATTTCTCCTTAGAAACCACGCTTAGTATTTGTAGCATTACAGAAAAGCCACCAAATCCAAGCAAAAATGCGCTTAGTAAAATATTTGTAGAAATTGCTTTTACATGGATACTACTTATAGCATTTAGCCCATTTGTAAGTTCTATTATTCCAGATAAAGTACCTGAAATAAAATTGCTATTTCCAAACAAAGGAGATAAAAATTTTGCAATTATATTTAATAGTCCAAAATTTTTTAATATAGAAATTATTACTGAAAATATTACAACAAATCCACCAATCATCATTATAGTTTTTATGCTAGAAATTATACTGTTAGATAAGACTTCTCCTAAATTCGCAAAACTTATACTCTTATGACTAATTTTTACATAATCTTTATTTATAGATTTGTATTTACTTCCCAGTTTTTTGCCAAAAATAATTCCAACAGAAAGAGATGC
Source organism: uncultured Clostridia bacterium (assembly GCA_944393335.1). Classification (GTDB taxonomy): domain Bacteria; phylum Bacillota; class Clostridia; order TANB77; family CAG-508; genus CAG-793. The sequence goes on from CALXZV010000001.1 coordinate 32,686, forward strand.
TAAAATATGAGTACATAGTAAGATAAGTCCAATTGTAGTGCTGCCAAACATAGATATTCCCACAGTTCCTATGATAAAAAGTGGACCAGAGTTGTTGGTATATGCAAGCATTAACTCTGCCTCTCTTTTGGTACACAAGCCTTCTTTATATATTTGACATACAGTTTTAGCTCCTACGGGGTAGCCACTAAGCATTCCCAAAATTAAAGGGTAAGCCGTACAACCGGGCATATTAAAAATAGGGCGCATAAATTTGTCCAGTTTTTTACTCACAAAATTAACAACATTTGTGTAGCTCAAAAGCTCAGTTGCAACTAAAAATGGAAAAAGTGAAGGCACAACCGAGTTAGCCCACAAACTCAAGCCTGATTTAGTTGCAGACAAATTGCTAGCAGAAAATACTACTAAACAAAATAAAAATAATATAAAAATAATTGGCAAAATATTTCTTTTTAAAGAAATGCAATAAAATTTAAAACTTTTCATAATTTTAATATATGCTTGTATTATTAAAATATGATGTCCAATTAAAGTATTTTTCAGTTGGGGACGGTCCTAAATCGAAAAAATCTTTAATTGGACATCATATTTTAAATTAGGGACGTTTCTAAATGAAAATATAATTAGACTTGTATATGGTCCATAAATTGTGATATAATATAACATATATTAGTCAAGAGAATGTGAAAATATTGAGGCTAGACATCCAACTCAGAAGAAGGATATATTTGAATCTTTGAATAAGAAAAAATGTAAAGAGATAATAAATAAAACCGAGGAGATGATAAAATGGATAAAGCAAAAGCTAGAAAACTAGTTGAACAATATGCAAAAGTTGTAATTGCAAATATGGTTGTAAATAAAATAATCTTATACGGTTCTTATGCCAGAGGCGATTATAGAAAAGATAGTGATATAGATGTGGCAGTGGTTGTTCCTAGAAGTAGCGTTTCAAAAGATATACTAAAGGATATGGCAGAATTATACAAACTTACAGTAGGAGTATCAACAGATATTGAGCCAGTACTTATAGTGGATGAAGAAGATCCAAGTGGATTTTTAGATAGTATATCTGAATATGGAGAGGTAGTATATTCTAAATAAACTGAATAAGATAACCAAGCAGATTAATGAACAAGATTATCAAACAAGAAAATGTTTTTAGGGACGCGTTCCCCAAAAACATGGAGACAAAACAATGAACTATATATTAAGAGATTTGGCTTCAACACAAAAATACAAGTCATTTAAAGAAAAATTAAAAAATAATAATTACCCGGTAGAAATATCGGGTCTTGTTCCTGTGGCTAAAACAGAGCTTATAGGAGCATTATTTGAAGAAGAAAGGATGCCTGTTTGCATTATTACATACAATGAAATGCAAGCAAAAGAGCTTGAAAAGAACTTAAGCTATTTTGCAGGTAAGGTAGAATATTTTCCAAAAAGAGAAATTTCAATTTATGATTATGATGCAGAAAGCAATGATATAGAATATGAAAGAATACAAGTTTTAAATAATATATACAAAGGTAAAACAAAACTTGTAATGACTACAATTGAGGCAATTATGCAAAAAATGATTGCGAAAGAATCTTTGTATAATACTGTTTTAAAACTTAATTTAGCAGATACAATAAGCCATGAAGAACTTAAAAGATACCTTGTGCAAATGGGTTATAAAAGAGTTGACTTAATAGAAAACAAGGGAGAGTTTAGCATTAGAGGCGATATTTTAGACATTGGCTTAAGTGATACAGAAGGCGTAAGAATTGAGTTTTGGGGAGATGACATTGACTCAATAAGAAAGTTTAAAATATCTTCACAAAGATCCACAGATATGTTAAAAACTGTGGAAATTTACCCTGCAACAGAGATGATTTTGGAAGATAGTATTCAAAATGTTTGCAAAAGAATAGAGGCTTTGGATAATTATTCTTTTGAAGATTTAGAGATTATACAAAATGGAGATTATACTACAAGAATTGATAAATATTTTAATGAATTTTATACAAAACAAGCAAACTTTTTAGACTACATACCTAATTTTACAATATTTTTAGATGAACCTGAAAAAATTAAGCAAAGGGTAGAAGCAATACAAAAAGAAAATGAAAATTTAATAAAGGCGCTAATTGAAAAAGAAAGGGCAGTGCCAGAGTCTTTACACAATTTAAATGATTATATTTTTGATTTTAAAGAAACAGTCAATTTGTATGAACAAGATACATTAAAAAATGATTTTAATACTAAAGAAATTAATTTAATAAAAGGCGATGTAAAAGACTTAGAAGAGCGTATAAATGAGTATGTGCAAAACAATAAAAAAGTTGTTATTTTAGCAGGTGACAAGGAGAATACAACTAAAGTTTTAAGAGCACTTAATAATGCTAGTGAAATTTTAGCAGATAAGAATGCTACAAACCAAAAGAATGATTTGCCAAACGTAAGAAAATTTAGTGGAAATCAAGTTGCATATGCTGATTCCTTAGATAATGTTAATTTAAAACAAGGCGAAGTTGTTGTTTGCGAAGGTGCGTTAACTACAGGCTTTGAAGACAAGGATACAAACTTAGTTGTATTAAGCAGTGATGAATTCTTTTACAAAAATGTTAAACGTAAAAAGGTCTCAGACACTTTCAAAAATGCAGAAAAAATTGTATTTGCAGACCTTAAAGTTGGAGATTACATTGTTCACAAAAATCATGGTATCGGTATATTTACAGGTGTAAATACTATAAAAGTTGATGGTATTACTAAAGATTTTATTCAATTAAAGTATAGAGATGGCGACATTTTATATGTTCCAACAGAAGATTTGGATAATGTACGTAAATATATTGGAGCAGAAGGACATTTACAATTAAATAAACTTGGAACTAAAGATTGGGAAAAGACCAAGGCTAGAGTTAAAGGTAATTTAAGAGCAGTTGCAAAAGAATTAATAGAATTATATGCTAAAAGAGAAAATGCAAAGGGCTTTGCTTTTTCAAAAGATACAGTATTTCAAAAACAATTTGAAGATAGTTTTGAGTACACAGAAACAAATGACCAACTAAGATGTATAGAAGAAGTTAAAAAAGATATGGAAAGTCCAAGACCTATGGACAGACTTCTTTGTGGTGATGTTGGATATGGCAAAACAGAAGTTGCAATAAGAGCAGCATTTAAGGCTGTTATGGATAGCAAGCAAGTTGCATACCTAGCGCCAACAACAATTTTGGCAAGCCAGCAATACCAAGAGTTTAAAACAAGGATGGCTGAATATCCAATAAGAATTGAACTATTAAATAGATTTAAAACTCAAAAGCAACAAAAAGATATAGTAGAAAGATTAAAGCAGGGCAAAGTAGACATAGTAATAGGAACTCATAGAATTCTTAGCAAAGACGTAGAATTTAAAGATTTAGGTCTTTTAATAATAGACGAGGAACACAGATTTGGAGTAAAAGATAAAGAAAAGATTAAGCAGTATAAGGCAACAATTGATGTACTTACAATGACTGCAACTCCTATACCTAGAACACTTCAAATGTCAGTTGTTGGAATAAGAGATATGTCAGTTATATATGAACCACCACAAAATAGAAAGCCTATTCAAACTTATGTGCTTGAATATGATAAAGAAGTAATAAAAGAAGCTATTACAAAAGAATTAGAAAGAAATGGTCAAATATTTTACATATATAATATTGTTGAGTCAATTGCAAGAAAAGCACAAGAAATAGAAAGCCTGATACCAGAGGCAAAAGTTGCATATGCACATGGAAAAATGAGTGGTAGTGAAATAGAAGATATAATGCAAGACTTCATAGACGGCAAAACTAATGTGTTAGTTTGCACAACAATACTAGAGTCAGGAATAGACATACCAAATGCAAATACAATTATTGTAGAAAATGCAGATAGATTTGGCTTAGCACAACTTTATCAAATAAGAGGTAGAGTTGGTAGAAGCGATAAACAAGCCTATGCATACATAACTTACAAGAGAGACAAAATGCTTTCAGAAGATGCAACTCAAAGGCTAAAAGCCATAAAAGAATTTACTGAATTTGGTTCAGGATTTAAAATAGCAACAAGAGATTTGCAAATAAGAGGTGC
>CALXZV010000002.1 GCA_944393335.1 uncultured Clostridia bacterium
GGTTCTAAATGACACTATTTTGTGTCATTTAGAACCGTCCCATTTGACAACTTTTTCGATTTAGGACCGTCCCCAACCGAAAAACTTATACATTTTTCTTTGTAAAGTTCCAAGCGTCCTTGCACATTTGCTCTAAATCTTTTTCTGCTTTCCAGCCTAAGTATTTTTCTGCTTTAGATGGGTCTGCATAGCATTCTGCAATATCTCCTGGTCTTCTTGGTGCTATTTCATATTTTATTTTTTGTCCTGTTGCTTTTTCAAAATTCTTTACTATGTCAAGTACTGAATATCCTTTTCCTGTTCCTAAGTTGTATGCTTCTACACCTGTTATTTTTTCTGCTCTTTTCAAAGCTTTTAAATGACCTTTTGCCAAATCTACAACGTGTATGTAATCTCTTACACCTGTACCATCAGGTGTTGGATAGTCGTTTCCAAATACATTTAAATGGTCAAGCTTTCCAAGGGCTACTTGGTTTATGTATGGCATTAAATTATTTGGTATTCCATTAGGATTTTCGCCGATTAATCCACTTTCGTGTGCGCCTATTGGGTTAAAATATCTAAGTAAAATAACACTCCACTCATTATCTGATACATATACATCATTTAAAATTTGCTCTATCATTAACTTAGTTTGTCCATATGGGTTTGTTGCAGATAATGGGAAGTCCTCTTTTATTGGAACTTCTTTTGGATCCCCGTAAACAGTTGCAGATGAGCTAAATATTATTTTCTTTACATTGTGAGCCCTCATAACTTCAAGCAAAACTAAAGTGCCATATATGTTGTTGTCATAATATTCTATTGGCTTTGCTACTGATTCTCCAACCGCTTTAAGGCCTGCGAAATGAATTACTGCTGTTATATCTTTGTTTTCCTCAAACACTTTATTTAAGCCTTCTTTATCTCTTAAATCTAACTCATAAAATTTAAAGTCCTTTTTTGTAATAGTTTTTATAGCCTCTAAAGCAGAAGGCTTGCTATTTACAAAATTGTCTACTACTACAACCTTTTCTCCTTCATTTAATAATTCAACTACTGTGTGTGAGCCAATATATCCAGCTCCTCCTGTAACTAAAATTGACATAATTTACCTCCTATACAATCTCTTATATATATCATAATCTTTTAAAATTTTTCTAACATACATATTTGTTTCATTATATGGTATATTTTCTATATCACTGCCATCAGCCTTTATAATTCCTTCATCTATCCAGCTTTGTACTGTTCCCATACCTGCATTATATGCAGCAAGTGCAACCGCTTCTTCTTGAAATATTTCCATTAAGTCTGCAAAATATTTAACACCAAGCCTTATATTTGTTTCTGGATCACAAAGGCTATCTTCTGTTACCTCTTCATCAAACTCATTTATTGCCACTTCTTTTGCAGTATTTTCCATAAGTTGCATAAGACCTGTTGCACCTTTATTTGACACCGCTTTATCATCAAAATTGCTTTCTGCTTTTATTATAGCATAAACAAGCAGTGGATCTATATTGTTTTCTTTTGCATATTTTTCTACATATTCTGCATAATCTTGTCTATATATTAATTTTTGTATGTTTTTGAAGTTTAATAATATTATCAATAAAATTATTACTATCGAAGTAAGTACTAATATTATTCTTCGCACTTTCTGATTCTCCTTTAATATCATGAACTTTTATTTTCGTTTTAGGACCGTCCCCAAGTGAAAAAAATTTACAGAAAATCTTTATTTTAACTCAAACCAAGTTTTTCCCTCTGAAAGTTCTACTTTAAGTGGGACGTCTAGTTTAGCTGCGTTTTCCATACTGCTTTGCAAGATTTGCTTTGCCTGCTCTTTTTGTTCTTCTTTTACCTCTAGTATAAGCTCATCATGTACCTGAAGCACTACTTTAGCATCTAGGTCTTTTATTCCGTCGAAAACTTTGTTCATTGCTATTTTCATTATGTCTGCTGCTGTTCCTTGTATTGGTGTGTTCATTGCAACTCTTGTTCCAAATTGTCTTACAACATAGTTATTTGATTTTAATTCTGGTACATATCTTCTTCTGCCAAAAAGTGTTTCTACAAAGCCTTCTTCTTCTGCCTTTTTTACTATGCCTTCCATGAATTCTTTTATTCCACCATATTTTTTTAAGTAACTATTTATATAGTTTTGTGCTTCTTTTCTACCTATTTTTAATTGTTGTGACAATCCAAAAGCTGTTATGCCATATATTATACCAAAATTTACAGCTTTTGCATTAGATCTTTGCTCTTTTGTTACTTTTGTAATTGGAACTCCAAATACTTTTGATGCAACCTCTCTATGTATGTCTTCATCATTATTAAATGCTTTTATCATTGTTTCATCTTTTGAAATATGTGCCAATACTCTTAATTCAATTTGTGAATAATCTGCATCAACATACACATATCCATCTTTTGCTTTGAAAGATTTTTTTATATTTTTGCCTTCTCCTTCATGGCTAGGTAAGTTTTGAAGGTTTGGATCTGTGCAACTTATTCTACCTGTAGCTGTAATTGTTTGATTAAACACAGCATGTATTCTACTGTCTTTTGGATTTATAAATGCAATTAAACCGTCTACATATGTTGAGCTTAGCTTAATTAAGCTTCTATATTCTAATACCTTTTCTACTATTGGATGTTCATGTTTTATACCCTCCAATGTTTCCACATCAGTAGCATATCCCTTTTTGTTTTTCTTTGGTTCTGTTAATTTTAATTTTTCAAACAAGATTTTTCCAAGTTGCTGTGTTGAATTTATATTAAATTCTTCTCCTGCATAATCATAAATTTCTTTTTTTACTTTTTCTAATCTTTCTTTTAGCTCTTTTCCGAATTTTTCGATTTCTTGCTTTTCTACAAACATTCCGTTAAATTGCATGTCACCAAGGACTCGAACTAATGGCATTTCTATTTCTTCAAAAAGTTTTATAGAGCCATCTTCCTGCATTTTTTTCATAGTTATCGAATATAAACTATTTAAAGCATAAACATATGCTCCAACTTCTTCTTTGTTTGAAATATCTTTTACTTGGTCAAACATATTAAGTTGCATATCTTCTTTTTTGGGTATTAAGTCATTTAAGTCTATGTCTAAATATTGCGAAGCTATGTCTTTTATGTTATGTTTAGTGTTTGTTGGGTTTAAAATATATGCTGCAACATCTGCATCGTATTTTATGCCTTGCATATTAATTCCATATTCTTTTAATAAAACATAATCTTCTTTTATGTTGTAACTTATTTTGCCAACTTTTTTATTTTCCATTATGCTTTTAAGCTTCAATACATCATCTTTGCCATTTAATTTAGTATATATTATATTTCCATTTTCTTCGTATATACCTATACCTAATATGTCCTTTTTTATAATTCTTGATTCATCATTTGAAGAAGAAGTTTCAAAATAGAAAATTAAGTCAGAATTTTTTGTTGCAGCCAAATTTTCAGCTAAATCATTAGAATTTTTTGTTGCAGCCAAATTTTCAGCTAAATCATCAGAGTTCTTTGCTTCATTCAATTCTTGAACCAACTCATCAATATTTTTTTCTATTACATTTATTTTAATTGCTTCTTTTTTTGCCTTTATTTCTTTATCTAGTCCAAATCTTTCTATAAATCTATTAAAATTAAGCTTTTTAAATATGTCTGCAACTTTTTCTCTATCCCAGTCTACTATTTTTACATCTTCTAAATCTTCTTTTATTGGTGCTTTTGTATTTATTGTACCAAGTTTTTTTGAAAGCTCTGCTAAATCTTGATTTTTTATTAATGTATCCTTAAGCTTTGATGTTAAATCTACTGTTCCATCTTGCAAAGCCTTATATAAATTTGCAATTGTTTTAAATTGTTTTATTAAGCTTGTACCAGTTTTAGGTCCAACATTTGGCACACCTGGAATTTCATCTGATGAATCTCCCATAAGTGCTTTTACTTCAATTAAGTCAATTGGCTCTAGGCCGTATTCTTCTTCAACTTTTGCTTTGGTATAAATTTCTGTTTCTGTTTTACCCATTTTTGTTCTAGGAATTCTAACAGTAATATGGTCTTCTATTAATTGAAATAAGTCTCTATCTCCAGAAAGAATATACACATCTTTGTCTTCGTGAGCGAACTTTTTAGCTAAAGTTCCAAGTATGTCATCTCCTTCATAGTCTGCCATTTCAATTATTTTTATGTTCATATCTTGCAATACTTCTTTTATAACAGGCATTTGCTCTGCAAGCTCATTTGGCATGGCATGTCTATGTTTTTTGTACCCTTCATACATCTTTTTTCTAGTATCTGCCGCTGTTTTTGAGTCAAATGCAATTGCCATATATGTTGGCTCTACTTCTTCCATATTTTTAAACATTATAGATAAAAAGCCATAAATAGCATTTGTGTAATGTCCATCTTTTGTTGCTAGCATTTTATTTCCCATTATTCCATAAAACGCTCTATTCATTATGCTGTTACCATCAATTAATAAAACCTTTTCCATATTGCCTCCAATTAAAATTTTAGTTCAATCTTTATTTTTGTAATATGGTAAATCATATACATATTTAATCTTTGTCATTGCCTACAATAAAAAGTTTGTTAGCAAATACAAGTAAATTATATACATATTTAATCTTTGTCTCTATATAATCTACAATTGAGCTTTAATATGCACATATGTAAACTGTATCACCTTCAAATTGAACTTGTTCTTTATTAAAACTGTCCCAATTTTTGTCTTTAAAGTATTTATCATATATTTCATTTGATGTAGGTAATTCTTCTAGACTTCTCCCTGTATAATAGTTTAACCAGTGCAATCTAGCATAGTTCGTAACTATTCCCTTTGTATTAAAAGTATTATAGACAAAATTATTATAAACTTCTTCACAATGTTTATCCTTGAAAAACATTACTTTTTTAAGTATTATACCATTTTTTTGTTCATATTCAAGCATTACAGCATTTATTTTATCAACATATTCTTTGTCTTTTTTACAGGTTATTTGGTTCATATACGCTATATTGTAGTAATCAAATAGGTTTATACAAGTTAATACTATAGACAAAATTAATAAAACATACATAAATGGTTTTCTTAACTTTTCACTATTAATATTTACATAAAGTAAGAAAATTATTGATATGCCTATTATTGCCCCTATGCCATTTAGAGTCCTAGCAGATAAAGTAATGTTTTTTTGTAAAAAAGTTGGTACAATACAAGCAAGTATTGTTAAACATACAATCAAAATATATTTAAATATCATTCTTAATGTAGTAGGACTTTTTTGTAACCCTATCATTATTGTAGTTATAATAATTACAATAGCAATTAGCATTTGAGGATAATATCCAAAAGTCATATTGGTTATAGGCCATATGCAAAACATTGTAAATAGGAAAGATAATTTTTCAAAACTAAAATTAGAGTTTCCTAGTCTTTCTTGCTCATTTCCTGTAATATTGTTACAAAAGTTTAGTACTAATAGTAGCGAGCACAAAACTATTATAATTATTGACGCTATTTTAGCAAAATATTTAACCCATTCTTTTATTGGTTTCTTTTTGTCTATTGCAAAATATAACAAACTAAGTGCTATCCACATATTGAGATTTCCTTGATAGCAAAGCCCCGCTATAAGTATAAGTATTAATGTTTTAGCATATGCCCATTTTTGGTTTTGGTGCAAAGTTTTGGCTGCAATAGTACCTAATAATATACCTAAAGACATTATACTATTTTCTATGTATGCAAAATTTTCTACCACTAATGGATTTAAAATTATAAGTGTGGAACCCATTAAAATAATTGCTTTTACAATATTTAGATGTTCACTTTGTTGTATTCTACTGTCTAAAATTTTTATAATATATGTATAAACATTATAAATTGCAAATGCATATAAAATTACGCAAACATAATGCACTGCAATTGAATAAGTTTCCATACTTATATTTAACATATCTAAAATCGTTAATATTAAAAAATGTACAATTCTACCATCTCTTAAAGGAGTAAATTTATAAACACTTATTCCCTCACCAATATTCCAATAAGTATCTGTTATTTTATGTGGAAATAAAAATGGTAAACAAAATATTAATGTTATAAAAAAAACTACTGTAAATATTTTTAATTTTTCCTTTGTTTCTTTTTCCATTTTAAACCTCATTTTTTTCCGTCGATATTTTAGAATCTGCTTTTTCTGGCAATTCTTTTTTAAGCAAATTATCTTGTAACCCCATATATAAAGTTAGCGCTATTTGTATATTTAAAATAGTTATGAATAGTATTCTATTTGTAAAAAAGCAATGAATATATGAATGATTTTTTATTAAAAAGTACCAGGCAAATGGGAAAATAGCTATTATTATAAATATTAATACTTTTAAAAATTCTATCTTTGAAGGTTTTACACATTTTGATTTTTCTAAATATATTTCTCTTACAAGTCCTATTATAGCATAAATTGCAAGCAAAATAATTGTAACAATTATAGCTTTACTCCCCATTTGATTTATATTAAGAATTATTACTTTTGAATAGTCAATAGCTTGGGAATCACCTGTTCTATATAATATTTGATTTATTGCATCTTTCAAAATATGTTTGTTTAATGTTATATCTGTAATAATCCATTTTAATGCCCAGCATAGTCCATATCCCACGGCCCATGCTACACAAATTTTTATACAATCTATGTATAGTTTTTTGTTATTATCTTTTAAATTTAGTAAAACATACAAAGGCAAAGTAAATCCTAAAGTTGCTAAAGGAGTTGTTAGCAAGTCAAAAAAACTTGTGCAAATACCTATGCATAAAAATACAGTTGCTGGATTTTTAAACTTGCCATTTTTTAATAAAATAACCATCATTGCAATTAGTGTAATTAAAAAAGTAGTTATTTCATTCATTGAATTACAAATTATAAATATATTTAGCATAACAAATGACGCTATGTAAATGATAGCAGTTACTAGATTTAACTTTTTGATTATTAAAAATAATAATGATATACATAGTACCACTGTTAATAAAAGTAATAGCAATCTAATACCACCCAAGTCCATTATTGCTAAAAGAGGTCTTAAAAATATTAGGTATCCATGCCAATATCTAGAATATTCATAAGAATCTACTATTTTGTCATCATGCATTAAGCCATATAGTTCTGCAACTTGAAATGTGTTTTCATTTTTATCAACATAATTAGGACTAGTTCCTACATGCTTTTCTATTTCTTCATGTTCATTTAGTGTTTGACCTGGTATATAGTTTTTTCGGTCAAGCATCATTGATTTGTAAGGATGATTGCTATCTATTGAATAAGCCGTATTTATCATAAGTGCATCTGTAAAATAAAATAGACTTGCTTTACCTAATGGTGCATCAATAACAATTCTTTCACCTTCTCCAATTAAGATTTCTGATGATGCTTTTACATTTTCTTGCAAATATTTAGAAGGTATTAATGAACTTAAAAATAGTAATGCAATTAAAATTAGCATTGTAATTAAAAATGTTAAAATATATTTTACTATAGCTTTAATCATTGTTTTATCCCTTTTATTATTAATATTTCATCACTTTTTTATTATTTAACTTTCCCCATTATACTCTAATCCTAAATGTTTATATGCCTCCGGAAGAGCTATTCTTCCCCTTGGCGTTCTAGATATGTAACCTATTTGTATTAAATATGGTTCATATACATCTTCTATAGTTGTAACCTCTTCTCCTAAAGTTGTTGCCAAAGTTTCAATTCCAACAGGTTTTCCTTTATACTTTTCTATCATAGTAGTTAAAAGTCTTCTATCTATTGTATCTAGTCCCATATCATCTATGTCTAGCTTATTTAATGCTATTTTTGTAATATCCAATGTGATTGTGCCATTTCCAAGAACAGCAGCATAGTCCCTAACTCTTTTTAAAAGTCTATTTGCAATTCTTGGTGTTCCCCTTGAACGTTTTGCTATTTCCACAGCTGCATCATTTTCTATTGCAATGTCTAAAATATTTGCAGACCTTTTTACAATTGTTGTAAGTTCTTCTGCGTTATACAAATCTAATCTTTCAACTATACCAAATCTATCTCTAAGTGGTGTAGTTAATGCTCCTGCCCTTGTTGTTGCTCCTATTAGAGTAAACTTAGGTAAATCAAGTCTTATGGACCTTGCGCTTGGGCCCTTTCCTATAATTATGTCAAGCGTAAAATCTTCAAGTGCAGGATAAAGTATTTCTTCTACACTTTTGTTTAATCTATGTATTTCATCTATAAAAAGCACATCAAATTCAGAAAGATTTGTAAGAAGTGCTGCTAGGTCTCCAGGCTTTTCTATGGCAGGACCTGATGTTATTTTTAAATTTGAGTTCATCTCATGTGAAATTATGTTTGCAAGTGTGGTTTTACCAAGTCCAGGTGGTCCATACAATAGTACGTGATCAAGAGGCTCTCCTCTTTTTTTTGCCGCTTCTATATAAACTTTCATATTTTCTTTTACTTTTGTCTGTCCAATGTACTCATTTAATGTTTTTGGTCTAAGTACATTTTCTTGCTGAGATTCCATTTCATCTACAACATTTGGACTAATTAAGTTTTCATCATCCATTTTTTAAAACCTCTTATTTTTGTCTATTTTGCTTTTTAGTATTTGCTTTATTCTTTATATTTTCTTTATTGCTTTCATTGTTTTCTTCTTTGTTTTTATTTATTGCATTCTTTTTTTCTTTGTAATTTTGCTTTATACTTTTTATTTCATCATTTTTGAAATTTACCAGCTCTTTGTATCCAATTGCAATAATTGCAATTACAATTAATGCAAAAGATAGTGCTTTCCAAATTCCATCATCTATTAAAATTACTGCAAACATTCCAAGTGATGCACTAGCCCCATAAAGTATTGCCACTGCCTGTTTTTGTGAAAAGCCCCTTTTCATCAATCTATGATGTAAGTGTCCTTTATCTGCTTGAAATACAGCTTTTAGCGATTTGCCTTTTACAATTCTTCTTATTATTGCAAATAATGTATCAAATATAGGAAGAGCAAGAACAAGTATTGGAGCAATTAATACAACAAGTGTAACTGTTTTTGCAACTCCAAGAATTGAGATTGTAGCTAAACTAAATCCCAAAAATTGTGCTCCCACATCGCCTATAAATGTTTTTGCAGGATTTACGTTAAATGGCAAAAAGCCACCAATTGCTCCTGCTAAAGCTGTTATTAAAATAATTGATATTAATGGAGAATCATTTGTTGAAAATATTATAAGTAAACTTATGCAAGATATAAGTGATACTCCAGAAGATAGGCCATCTAGTCCATCAATTAAGTTAATAGCATTTGTTATTCCCACAATCCAACCTATTGTTAGTATAAAATTTAAAACTGGATGAATAACTATTTCATTAATTGTATCTATTCTTATTCCAAAAAAGTAAACAATTAATGCAGCTAAAACTTGTCCAATTAACTTTTGCCATGGTTTTAAAGTCTTTACATCATCTGCATATGCAAATATGCTCAAAACTATTATTCCAAGCAAAAATCCAAGTAGTTTCATTTTGTAATTTTCTTGACCATTTAAGTCTAAATTACCCTCAATTGCCATTGTTATTATTAAATAAATAGCCGAAACCAAAAATCCTGCAATTACAGCTATTCCACCAATTCTAGGTACAGGTCTTTTGTTAACCCTTCTATCTGATGGATAATCTATAGCTCCAACTTTTTTTGCAAGTTTAATTGTATATGGTACCATAACAAATGATGTTATAAATGCTAGTAAAAATGCTATTGCAATATCTCCCCACATAAGGCCCTCCTTACTTTGACTTTATTCTATCATATTATTTTTCAGTTTGGAACTTTTTCTTTATGTTATTTATCTTATTATTTATCCATTGTATATTTTCTTTTACTCCTATACTTGCCAAAGGAATTAATATTACTACATAAGGTAAAACATATCTTGATTTTCCTTCCCAGAATAACTGAAAAGCAAATCCTCCCATAAATATAAGTACAAGTAAAATTTGTTCATTTGTTAGGTCTTTATTTCTAAGTATAAGCAATAATGTAGAAGTATATATTATTATTAAAAGCACTTTTCCAATCATTACAAAAATAGAGTAATTATTTTTTAAAAAATCAGTCATCTCAATGCATCTATAAAATTCTTCTTCAGTTATTTTGTCAGAATTTAATCCCAAAAGTTCTGTATTATAATAAATTTCACCAAAAGTTGGTTCTATCCACATAGAAGTTATTTTATTTTTAAAGAACTTACATCCATTAATAGGATTATGAAAGTATTCATTAATTATAGATAATGCTCTTTGCTTTAACACTTCTTCATCATGCCCATTAAGTTTCCATTGGTCCACATAAGAGTCTACATACCAACCTGGTCCTCTAAACCCTTCATTTGATATTCCGTGATTTATATGTCCTATTGTAGGAAACTGGTTACTTTTTTCTAATTGTAATCTGTTTATCATATAGTTTTTAACTAAATTAGTTGGTAGTAATCCTATAATTATAAATATTATTATAAGTAAAACTTTTGTTATAATATTCATAATCTTTGTGCTTTTTGTGTCATTGCACTCGTTTTTTATTGATGAAATATATTTTATGCAATCTAAAATTAGATAAATAGTTAATGCTATGAAAAATATTAACATATTTGTTCTACAGTAACATGCCAAGCTTATTAATATAGCTGAAATAAACAAGTACCTAGCTTTTTGTAATTTTCCATATTTTATAATGAAATATATAGCAAATACTCCAAAACAAAGTCCTATTAAATCTCCATAAACAAATGTTGAAAGCATTGATAATGGTATAAATGCAAGTGACAAAAACACAATCATAAATGAGTTTAATTTGTTTTGCTTATTTGATATAGCTTTTGCAATTAAATACAACCCTAGTACTGTAAATGTATTTGCAATTGCATTTAAATACTGTAATATAAAAACATTTGTTGAGCCACATATCTTAAATATAAATGCAAAAAAAGTAATTAATGTAGTTTGATGTGGATAAATTTGTAAATATTCATTTTTAATTAATTCATCTATATTTCCTTCTGCAATTATTTTTGCATCATTATATACTTCATATTGGTCAAAAAGAGGAGATGACCTTATTAAATTTATGAATAATATTTGTGCAATTAAATAAAGCATTAATAATGTTGCATAAATTATTATTTTTGTATCTCTTTTTACTTTTATATCATTAACCTTGTCTAAAATTAAATATCCTACCACAAAAATAGCTATAAATAATATTATAAACAATAAGTTATTTGAAGAAATACTAATTACTTCGCCTTTATTTAATACAGAATTACTTGTATATACTAATATTGTCAATATTGCTATACATATTAGACCTATTATTTGTAAAATTTTATTTAATCTTTTGTTAGTTTTCATTTTACTTTTATTTCCCCTTTTGTTTTCCGGTTTTAAGTTAGTTTTGTTTTTCCAAATTTAAGATACTTCTGTTTTTCTAGCTTTAATTTCCTTTTGTCTTCCAGCTTTAAGTTACATTAATTATTCGTTTTCTTCTCTTTTTCCATTATACTCATTTACTAAGTAAAGTGGTCTATTTTTTGATGCATTAAATATTCTTCCTAAATATTCGCCAATTATGCCAAATAGCAATATTTGAACACCTGAGAAAAACAATACTAGCAAGATTATTGCTTGATAAGCTTGTACTGCTACATCTAGTCTTATGCACTTAACTATTACATATATAAAATATATAAATAGTGCTAAAAATGTAGGTATTGCTATGTATGTAGATATTCTAAGTGGTGATGTAGTAAAAGATGTTATGCCATCTATTGCTAAGTTTACTAACTTTTTGTAGTTCCACTTTGTTTTTCCTGCAACTCTTGCATCTCTGTCATACATCACTGCTTTTTTCTTGTAGCCTATCCAACTAAACATAGATTTAGAATTACGGTCTGTTTCTCTAAGTTTTTTTAATGCATTTACACATCTTCTATCTAATAATCTAAAATCACCTGTATCCTTTTGAATTGGAACTGATGTAAGCATTTGCAAAACTCTATAATACATTTTAGATGTAAACTTTTTTAAAAAGCTCTCGCCTGCTCTTGACTTTCTTTGTGCATATACATCATCATATCCTTCTTCCCAATATTTAATCATTTCTGGAATTAGCTCTGGTGGATCTTGAAGATCTGCATCCATAAATATAACTGCATCACCTGTGGCATAATCTAAGCCTGCAATCATTGCTGTTTCTTTTCCAAAGTTTCTAGAAAAGTCTACATATGAAATTCTTGGGTCTTTTTCTCTGTACTCTTTAATTAAATTTAAAGTATTATCTTTTGAACCATCATTTACAAATAATATTTCAAATTCATAATTATCAATACTGTTAATTAATTTTTCAAGTCTATCATACAAAAATGGTAAAGATTCTTCTTCGTTGTATGCTGGTACAATTATTGTTATTTTTTTCATTTTACTTTTATCGTATTTAATACGACTCTCCTTTCTTTTATATATTTATAGTTTTTTCAATAATATATTGAGGTCTTTGTTTTGTTTCTTCATATATTCTGCCTATATATTCCCCTATCATCCAAAGTGATATTAATATTACTCCTCCTAAAAATGTCATTGTGCACATCATTGATGTCCAACCAGCTGTAAGGTTATTCCAGTTATATGCATATGATAATATTGCATATACAAGAATTACTATAGAAATTATTACAGAAATAATACCAAGTCCTCCTACTATTTTTAAAGGTTTTGTAGAAAAACTAAAAATGCCATCTTTAGCTAATTTTATCATCTTTTTTAATGGATATTTTGTTTTTCCAGCAACTCTCTCTTTTCTTTCATATTCATATGCATATTGCTTAAAACCTACCCAACTAAATAAACCTCTTAAAAATTTATTATGCTCTGGTAAATTATTTATAACATCCACCACTTTTTTGTCAACTAATCTAAAATCTCCCGTATCTTTTGGAATTTCAACATCTGAAAGTTTATTTAAAGTTTCATAAAATACTTTTGCTGTTAATAATTTGAAAACTGATTCTCCTTCTCTCTTTTTTCTCTTACCATAAATTACATCATAGCCGTTTTCCCAATATTTAAGCATATCTGGAATTAGCTCCGGTGGATCTTGTAAATCTGCATCCATTATAATTACAGCATCTCCTGAAACATATTTAAGACCTGCCGTAACTGCAGCTTGATGTCCAAAATTTCTTGAAAAAGAAATTACTTTTACCTTGCCATCATTTTGAGCTAATTTCTCCAAAATATCTAAAGTTTTATCTTTGCTTCCATCATTTATAAAAATAATTTCATAATCATAATTTTCTATACTTTTTAAAACATTTGTTACTCTTTTATAACATTCTTCTGCTACTTGTTCTTCATAATACATTGGTATGACAATAGATATCTTTTTCATTGTATATTTTGTACTCCTTTTACATTTATGCTAAATTACTTGCTTTGTTTAAGTTTTTCATTTTTTCTATCTTCAAATTCATTTAATTTTATTTCAAACTCTTGCTTTGATTTGTTTATGGTTGTTTGCAATATAAGTCCTCCAAAGAACGACTGAACCATGCAAATATAAAAGAATATGCTTGCCATAAATGAAGGCATTTTTGGTACTAAACCACTATTTACATAGTCTATTAAAACTGGTATTAAAAATGCTGTACCTATTATACCACAAATTAGAGCAATCCATAGGAAAAATGATAAAGGTCTATAATTTTTATATAAAGTAATAATTGTTTTTATTACTCTTGCACCATCTGCATATGTGTTTAACTTTGAAAAACTGCCCTCTGGCCTATCTCTATATTCTATAATTACATTTTCCCAATTTAAGTTTTTGTCTAGTGTATGAATTGTCATTTCTGTTTCTATTTCAAAACCTTTAGAAAGCACTGGAAATGTTTTTACAAACCTATAGCTAAATGCTCTGTAGCCTGTCATAACATCCCTTATTTTGCTCTTGTAAATCATATTTATAAGAGCTCTTACTGCTACATTTCCAATATTGTGAAAAGGTCTTTTGTTTTCTTCAAAATATGTTGAAGATAGCCTGTCCCCTATTACCATATCCACATTTTTGTTTAAAACTAAGTCACACATTTTTCTTGCATCTTCTGCTGGATATGTGTCATCTCCATCTGTCATAATGTAGCACTCAGCATCAATTTCTCTAAACATTGATCTTATGACATTGCCTTTGCCTTGTTTTCTTTCATACCTAACAACAGCTCCAGCTTTTCTTGCAATTTCATCTGTGCCATCTTTTGAATTATTGTCATAAACATAAATTGTAGCTTCTGGCAATTCTCTTTTAAAATCTTTAATAACCTTTTCAACTGTTTTTGCCTCATTGTAGCAAGGTATTAATACTGCTATTTTATCCATTCTAATTCCTTTCTCTTTTAAATATACGTAATTACTGCTGTTAAAATTGCAACAGTGTTAAGTAGCACTCCAGCATATGAAATAACTTTTACCAAGTTTATTTTTCCACTTTCTTTTACTAACTTATTCTGTCCTAATACTAACATAAATGGTAGTAATAATTCAATAAAATATCTGCCTTGAACACCATTTATATAATAATTTTTTAATGTTGACCATTGCATATAAATGCTTGTGTAAATTAAACCACATATAATAAACAAAATAACTGAAATTGTTATTTTCATTTTTTTATCTAGTCTGTCTTTTATGTCTTTATCAAATAACACAATCATCACAAAAATTATAATATATGCAATAACATTTATCCAGCCAACTCTTACCATTTCTATATGTTCCATATATCCGCCAAATAATTGCATTAAATACAAGTCAAAATCATGATATAAAGTATAGAAACATATTCTTAAATATTCTATTGGGTTAGATAAAATATTTAATTTTTGTGTATCAGATTTATTGTTGTCTATTAAGCTTAAATGTGTTGATGCAACTCCTAGCCAAGCTAGGTTTGCTATAATAGGTAAGGCTACTGCTAGCACACACATAAGTACTCTGTCTCGCTTTTTGCTATATTTTTCTTTTGGTATAAGCAAAGTTAAAAGTGCAAATGGCACATATACTATTTTACACAAACCAAGCACTATGCCAATTACCGATAAAATGATTATATTCTTTATTGTTACCTTTTCTTTGCCAAATATAAGTTTAAGTAAATATGCAATAAACAATATGCTTGAAGTTATAGTTAGTGCATCTGGCGATACTGACGCTATTTGCGACAAAGTAGTTGGAATTATTGCTATAAAGAATATTATATTTTTTCCAAATGGTATTATTTTTATTGCCAAGTATAGTAAAAATACTGAAACAAGTAAATTTACTATTCTTGTTATATAAAACATAATTAACAAATTATTTGTAAATAATGACACTATTCTTATAGTTAGTGCTTGAGGCAAATATGGAAGTGGTGAATAAACTGCCATATATTCTCCACCAACAGTTATGGTGTTTTCTTCATCTACCTCTACATCTGCCGACCTTATTATATCATCATAATAAGTAGCATTTAAGTATCTTTCTTCAGTATTATAATCTTCATGCAAAACATCACTAAAAGCTGCTGGAATAGTTGTTATAGAATGTTCATCTATGATTGGCGTATTAAAAATTCCAGTTGAAATTTCATATGCCCTAAAGAAATGTGCATGTTCATCATGACCTCTATACATAGGAACTACAAACACATATGCTAGTCCCAAAACTAAAGTTGTGCAAATAAATAATTTTTCAAATTTAAACTCTTTAAACATTAGTAAGTAAAGTGCCACTATTGCTACAATTGTTACTCCAATTAAAGCTACTGTAAAAATAATAGTTGCATATCTACTATAATAATAAATTTCAAAACTTAAACTTCCGCTTTGTTCTACTCCATTTATTGTAAAAGTACCATTTTCATAAGTTTTTGCAGTATTATATAAAACAGGATTTGTACTGCTTCCATTTTCATATGTTACAACTATTTCATATTCTTTATCTTTTGAATTTGGTTGTTTATCAAAAGCAAATTTATATTTAGTATCAGATTGAACGGGCTCGTCATAAATGCTATTATACTCAGCAATTGTTGTGTTATTTTCTTTGTCAATTATTTTTATATTTATTGGGTCTTTGCTATAAGTTCTAAAAGATTTGTCAAACCCTATTGCAATGGCTTCTAAATTATTTCTTGTAGAGACAAAACTTTGCACTACTTCTACTTTGCCATCTAAGTTAGTGCTTGAAGGTTCTTCATTTTGCTCGTTACTTGCTGATTCAGCGCTTTCATCATTTTTTAGGCTTCTGTCATAAGATAAGTAATTTTCTGTATAATAGCTTCTTTCATTATATATAAAATTACTATACATAACTACATCAATGACTAATATAATTAATATAAATACTATAAATAGTATTTTTTTGTTTGCCTCACATTTATCTTTTAATTTTTGAATTACCTTTGCCATATAAAGCATTCCTTTCTGCATTAAAATCTGCAATAGTGGATAGTGTCTCCCACAAATATAATCTGGTCAGTGCTAAAATTATCCCAGTTTTGTTCTTTAAAACTTGCTTCTATTTCTGGATCCTTTTTACCTTCAACTAAATCAAGATTATTATAATAATTTAGCATATCTACAATAGCCCAATCTGGTCCAAATCCTGATATATTCATATCTTTATGCGCCCATATATTTGGATAGGTATTGTTTAAATATTCATCACTATAAATACATATTTTTGTGACTTTATTACCAGTTTCTTGTTCATATTTTTTAATTTCTTCGCCAACAGTTAAGCTATTCATTTTATCAATATAATTTAAGTTATAATGGCTTATTTCTATTTTATTAAATTCAAAAAACTGCATAATTAACATTATGGTGCAAATCACACCTATTATAATAATAGGAATTTGAATTGTTTGAAGTTTGCTTAAGCTTTTTATATTTTTGTTTATACTATTGCTTTTATTATTTAAAATATTAACTAAAATATAAATGCTAATTATACCTACTATAGCCCCAAATGGGTATGTACTTCTTGGTACAAACCAAATAGATTCTGTGTTTTGCATTAGTTGTGGAACTATTGTTATTGCTAAAGTTACTAAACAAACATATGCTAAGCCTAAAATTTTCAAGATTTTGGTAGTTATTTTTTCTTTTTTATTTGTAATTAATAAAACAATTGCACATATAATTAATATGGCTATTATTGCTCCAAAAGTATATTTAGGTAAAATGGCATAAGTATTAAACATTTCAGATGTTCCGCTTATAACCTTTTGTATTGATTGTGAAATATTTATTGCTCCATTAACTCTTTCATTCGAGTAAAATACTCGTATTACAAGTAGATTAATTATTGCAGGTATGCCATAGCCAAGTAGAATTATTATGTTATTTTTTATAAAGTCTTTTACATTTTTTGAATAACATACAATATAAATCGTTGATAATGCTATAAATATACCAATTACACCTTGATAGCTAAAAGTTGCTATAAGCATAAATATGAATATGTATTTAAGAGCTTTTTTGTCGCCTTCAAGGTATTTTACAAATTTTGAAAATGCAAGTACTGATAATAATACTGCAAAAGCTAGTATTCCTTTTTCAAGGAATAAAAATAATTCTATTGTAAAAGGATTAATTATTGTAATTGTGCTTGCTAATATGCAAATTGCTTCATTTTTTACTTTTTTGTTTATTACAAAAATCAAGTTATATATTGCAATGGTTATACATAATATTGCAAAAATATATGATGTTAAGTATATTAGCCCATCACTAAAATGCAAGCTATTGACTAACCACCACCAAAATGCAGTTACAAATCTGCCTGCATTTAAAAAATGACTTATCATTTCAGTTAAAGAATTTTCCAATACACTATATGTGTCTGTTGCAAAATCCATTTTCAAAAATATTGCAAAAAATACTAGAGTAATCAATAAACTGTAGTATAGTTTTTTATCTTTTAATTTTTCAAAAACTTTTTGCATTTTATGTTAATTCCTTTCAAAGCTTTTATTTTACCCTTTTTACAACTGCTTCTTTTACTTTTCTATCCATTCCTGTTTGTTTTATTTTTTTCATTATACCTGTTTTTTGCAAGAATTTAATAAATCCTCTCCATATTGGATTCTGCCATAATTCATCTTTTAATCTTTGAGTTTTTTCTTCATAAAATTCTCCATTAACACCAACTCCACCTTTAGTAGAAAAATAATTTCTTTGGTCTAATTGATTATATAGCATTAAATATTGACTATATAATTCCCTATATTTTTCACAGTCTTGTCCTATTTTACTACCTTCTTGTATTAGAGAATTTATTTCATTTGTCATTGTTATTATCATATTTTTTATAGTAAAGCCTTCAAGTATTTTTTCTCTGCATCTTTCTTTCATTTTTTCATAGTTTTTAGAATTTAACACTTTTAACAAAGCATTTGCATATCTTTCTATCTCTTCATTTGAATAATTTTCTTTAAACAAGTCTTTTTGACTTTGTAAATTATCTACAATTACACCACAAGATGAATCTATAAGTTCTTTTTGACCTCCAACATTTGCTGACACAACAGGTCTTTTCATTGCCATTGCTTCATAGGTTGTAAGTGTTAGTCCCTCACTTAAAGAACATATTAACTCAACATTACATGCTTTATAAAAAGGTTTAACATTATTTTTGCTTCCAAAGAAAACTATATTGCCATTTAATTCTAGTTTGTCTGCAAGACTTTTCATATTTTTTAACTTATCTCCATCACCTACAACAAACATTACAACATTATTATCTGACTCGCAAACCTTTTTTAGAATTCTGATAGCTAGCATTGGCCTTTTTTCAGCTGCAATTCTACAACAATATAAGATTATTTTTTTGTTTTTATACTTTTCATATTCTTTTGCCAAATCCTCATCATCTTCTATATTTACCTTATCTTCATCAAATTCATTTTCATCTACTCCTATATATACTGGCATAACATTATCTGTTGTTCTTCCCATTTTGTTTGTCATTTCTGTTTTAAGATATTTTGTACAAGTATACGTTTTATCTAGTAAACCTGCTATTGCTGTTGAGTCCCTAGGATATTCCCCATTTCTCCAACTCCAATTTTCTGCATGCACATAATCTACAAATGGTACATTAGGAAAATATGATTTTAGCCATGGTATAACATAATATCCAAAATAACTATGTGACTCAAATACTAAGTCAATATTTCTAGTTTTCATTAAATAATGTATAAAAGCTGGCCAATCTTTTCTATGTAAAAATGAAGTTAAATCAAATACTGTAGCATATTTTTCAAATTTCTGTCTCCAAACATAATCACATGGTTCTGTTGTTATTATTGTAATATTATACTTACTTTGATCCATATTAGAGATTAAATCATAATTAAATTTATCTGCTCCTCCTAGTTTAAACCAAGGAAAAATAAATAATATATTTTTCTTATTTTGGTTTGTTATAACTCCACCTTTCCAATCAAAAGTGTATGGATAAGAATCATAATAAAAATCTGTAGACATTGGATATTGAAGAGCCACTACATTTTCTTTTATTTTTTTTGCTTGTTTTTTTATTTCTTCTTCAGCATGCTTTTGTCTTTCTTTGTTTTGCTTAATTGAGGCCATTGTGCCTCCCTCTTTTTTCTGTCTATACCAAAATGCATAATAATTCATTCTTACTGGATAATGGCCTTTTTCAATTAGCCTTAACCATAAATGCCAATCTTCATGCACATCTTTGTCGACTGCTCCATATCCCCCTGCATCTATTAGTGCTTGTTTTTTTATTAATGAACAAACTGGAAGAATATTTTCTTTTTTTTCTTGTTCACAATCAAACACTTTTTTCCATAAAAAATTCTGACCGTCAAAAGTAACTGTATCACCGTAAGCCCAAGTTGCATCAGGATTAGTTTTCATAGTAAAGTATGCACATTCTAAATATGTTTTATCTATCATATCATCTGAATCTAAAATAAACACCAAATCACAATTTGCTTTTTTAATGGCATTATCTCTAGCCTCAAGTCTTCCAGCATTTTTTTGATTATACACATGAATTCTTTCATCCATTTTTTCTATTTTGTCAAGTAGGTCTTTTGTACCTTTTTCAGTAGAACCATCATTCATTATGATCCATTCCCAATAAGGAAATGTTTGATTTAAAATAGAGTTTGCAGTTTGCTCAATATATTTTGCACAATTATAATAAGCTGTAATTATACTTATTAATGGCTTTTCTTTAGCTTTTGGACGATTTTTATCTAAACTTTCTCCTGGAATTTGTTTAAAATTAAAATCTTCGTTTTTTTCCATTCTTTTTCCTTTCTAACATCCTTTTTATTTCTTAGTTTGAAATATAAATTTGAAATATTTGCAATTCATAAAATTTATATTCCAATTATAGTTCTTCCGCAAACTTCTTTTGAAGTTTGTTAAATATTAAATATCCAATTATACATATTGCAATTCCAATTGCTAATACTACAAGTAAGTTAGTAATGTTTGGCATAGTTGGTTGCCAAAAAATATCTCTATAGCCTTCTATTATGTATGTCATAGGATTTAATTTCAATATCCACCTAAAGTTTGCTGGTATAACATCTACTGCATACACAATTGGTGTTGCATAGAAAAACAATTGTAAAAGTACTCCTATAAAATGTTGTAAATCTCTAAAATATACCGTAACACTTGATACAATTAGTGATATTCCAAGTAGTAACACATATTGCACTAGCAAAACTAATGGATAAAATAATATATATAATATGTTTAAATATACCCCATATCCTAAGGCAAATAATAATATTAATATTGATGAAATCAGAAAATTTACTGTTTCACTTGTTACTAATGATAAAGGCAATATTTCTCTTGGAAAATATACCTTTTTAATTATGTTACCATTTTCAATCATTACAAATGATGCTCTATTTATAACTGTTGAAAAATAATTCCATGGGATAAGACCACAAACCATGAATACTACATAATTTGGTATATCACTTTTCATTATAAGTGGGAATATTATTGCATAAACTATAATTTGTAAAAGTGGATTTACAAATGACCAAAGTACACCTAAGAATGAATTTTTGTACTTTCCACCAATATCTTTTTTTATGCTAGTTTTTAACAATTCTCTATAATCATATATTCTTTTAAAAATATTCATAAATAATTTCATATGATAAATCTAAATATAGCTTTTGCAGTATATTTTTATAAATCATAAGCTCCTTTCTTTATTTTCTATTATGTTGTCTCTTTTAAGTATTCATCTATTACTTTATTAGTCTCTCCATCCATCTTTATAACACCTTTATTAAGCCAAATCGCTCTATCACAAAGTTCTCTTGCAGAACCCAAGCTATGTGTAACAAATACCATAGTTTTTCCTTCTGCTTTTAACTCTTTCATTTTTGCTAAGCACTTTTCTTGGAAATGTTGGTCACCAACAGATAAAATCTCATCAACAAGTAAAATATCTGCATCAACATTTATTGCAACTGAAAATGCTAGTCTCATATACATTCCAGAAGAATAAGTCCTTACAGGGTTATCTATATAGCTACCAAGCTCTGAAAACTCTATAATTTGGTCAAGCCTTTTATCTATTTCTTTTTTGGTTAAACCAAATATAGAAGCATTAAAATATATATTTTCTCTTCCAGAAAAATCAGGGTGAAAGCCTGCACCAAGCTCTAAAAGTGATGTTAGCTTTCCGTATGTAGTAATTTTTCCTTTATTAGGGTAAATAATTTTGGTCATAAGTTTAAGTAATGTTGATTTTCCGCTTCCGTTAACACCAATTAGTGCAACTGCTTCACCATTTTTTATAGTTAAATTTATATCTTTTAATACTTCTCTTGTTTCTTTTCTATTTCTTTTCCAAAAAAGTAGCTTTTCTTTTATGCTATTTGCCTTGTCCAAATAAACATCAAAAGTTTTATATACATGTTCTACTACTATTCTGTTTTCATTATTTTTTTGCATTTTGTTATCATTCCTTCCTGAATGCTTATATTTTAGTTTTATTATTCTGTGCTTAAAATTTATGTATTTAAAAAGTTGGACTTATACATTTTTATTAAAATTTTACTAATTAAAACTTAATATATAATATTATAAAATTGTAACAATGTCAAAGCTTTTATCTACTTTTTAAAGATTTTTGCAATTTTATTGGCAACTTTAAACCTTTTACTTTCATATACTGCTTTTAATTCATCAAAAGTTTTATTATATTCATTTTGCAAATTATTAACTTCTTCTGTTTTTGCTTTTAAAGATTTTTCTAATTGCACTATTTTATGCTTGTATTCTTCTTTATTTGTAACTTCATTTTGTATATATTCTTCTTTTCTTGCAAACATTTTAAATACCTCAAATATTGCACATTCATAATTAGGCTTTATTGGTTCATCAAGGTAAATATTATTTGTAATGTTCAATTTTTCTTTTACGAAATTATAATTTTGTAAAAGATCAATATTAGTATTCTTTATTTTGCTTGCAAGTTCTATTGGCTCACAACTTTTTAAGTTCTCACCACAAAAACCTTCATCAGCTTCTATTTCTATATTTGATAAATCAATTATCTCTTTTGGCTTATCATACCCAATATTAACTGCAATTCTTTTCATTGCAATTGCCTCTAATAAAACTCTGTCCAACCCCAAAACAATATCATTTTTATCAATTAAATTGATTACATCTTTTTGTTGTCCTAAAAATTCTATTTTATCTTTACTTTTCTTTTCACTTGCATAATTTTTTATTTCTTCTAATTTGTTTCCATCTCCAACTATCATTAATTTTTTATTTTCAGAATCATAAACGTCAAATATGTCTATTCCATTTTTTACTGACTGTAGTTTATCTGGCGACATTCTTGAAATTAGTATAAAATTATCTTTGGTAGTAACATCTTTTGAAGATTTATATTTATTTAAATCTATACTGTTATGAATAACTTTCATTTTTGACGAGTTAATATTGTATCTATTTTTGACATATTCTTGTACATATTCTGAAATAGAAATAATTTTTTGTGCATTAGCATAATAAAATGGTAATAATTCTTTAAATATTGGGTAATTCTTTTCATACCAATCAAAAGCATTATCTTCATTGTCCTGAACGGATCCTTTAGGATTATGCACATAAGCTACATAAGGTATATTTTTTATTATACAAGCTGGTAAAACAGATAATATACAAGGTAATTGATTTATAATTACTTGTTCTATGTTATACTTTTCAATTATTTCAATTATTTTCTTCGTACTTTCAATATTTATATTTTTTTCTAAGGGAAAATTTATATTTTCATGCTGAATTGCATTATTGTCCAATATTTCACTAAAAACTCCTTTTTTGGAAGCAATTACACAATCAATTTTCTTTCTTTTATATTCTAAAGCTTGATTTATAACTGAAGTTTCTACTCCACCAATTCCCATTTTTTCAAGACAAATTAATATATTTTTCATTTTTCCACCTTATTTATTTTTCTTTTTTTTAACATCTTTAGTTTTCTTATTTTGTTTGTCTTCTTTAAACATAGTCTTAGTTTTTATAATCCCTGGTATCCACATTATTGCCACAATTATTTTATTTATAACTCCAGTTACATTTCTTATTGCATGATCTCTTTCTGCAAGTACTGCAAATAATATGTAATGTTTGTATATGTAAAGTCTTTTCTTTAGTGTAACACCACTTAAGTCCATTTCTAATATCTCTTTAAAGTATTCATAATAACCTAAAGGATTTTCTTTAAACACTTTTTGTATATTTTTTGAATATCCATCCTTTTGGTACTCACATATCATAATCGGCTCATTTATGCATATTACATCGTATTCTAGATCCATTTGATGATACATTCTAGATTCTGTAACAAATTTTTCGTCTGCTTCTAGTTTATATGAAAACTTTTTTCGAATATTACTATTAAAAGCCAATGCTTTTTCACCTGTTATATTTTCCCTAAAATACAAACTAAACATATCACTTCTGTGCAAATTTTCTGGAAAATTATTTCCCATGTTATTGCCATTTTGATCATATTTAAGAAAAACTAATGCATATATTTCATCTGTAAGTACGCTTTCATATTTTTCAATTGTATCAAATGCCCCCACTGTAAAATAATCATCAGAGTCACATTCTATTATTACGTCACCGGTTGCATATCTTACTAAATTATTAAGTGCTGCCATTTTTCCTTTGTTTTCTTGGTAATAATATTTTATATTAATAATATTTTGCTTTATAAAATTTGTTACTATATATTTTGTTTTATCTGTTGAACCATCATCCATAACAAGCCATTCAATATCTACATTTGAATTATTATTAACTAAAAGACTTGTATATAATTTATTTAATTTTTCTCCTCTATTGTATGCTGGTGTTAGTATTGATATTTTCATCCTTATCTCCTAAATTTCTACTCATATGCTTTAAATAGTTTTATTTAAATGTAAATTTTCATTTAAAGTATATCTTTTATTTTTCTTATGATTTTTTCTTGTACTTCTTCATTTATATTTTCTAATTTTAAAGCATTTTCATTATTTAAATACTTGATATTATCACTTTTAAGTTCTTTTTCTAAACCCTTGACTATCCCTTCAAAATTATTATCTAATACTATTGATTTTTTATATCCATTTGCACATTCTTTAGCAGCAGTATTAGTAAGTATAATTGGTTTATTTAAAATCTTAGCTTCTTCTAATACCATACCATATCCTTCATAATATGAAAGTAAGCAAAAATAATCACAATACTTTATATATGGATATGGATTTTCCTTTTGTCCTAATAAAATAAATCTATCTGTTAGGCCTTCCTCATCTATTTCTTTTTGTAGGTTGTATCTTAATGGTCCATCTCCTACAATATATATTTTAGTATGTATTCCTCTATCTTCTAAAGCTTTTTGTACTTTTATAAATCTATCTAGTGCTTTTTGTTCAACTAATCTACATACTGTAAGTAAATTAATTTCTTTATCTATATATGGAAGTTCTACTTTTTCTTCGGCTTTTTCTAATACTTTTTTATAATCTATATAGTTTCTAATAATTTCTTCATTATCCTTTTTTGCCCATTTGTATTCTTTATTAAAATCCTTTTGATTTTCTTTACTTACAAATACTAATTTTTTGTATTTTTTATATTCTATTCCATCAACTATTTTTTTTATTTTAGCCTTTATCCCGCTTCCATATACTTTAGAAATGTCATTATGTATCCAAGCTATATTATTAGTATTTGATTTTACTGCAAATAGCCTTGTAATAGGTCCTTCTAAAAAAGCTATTTCAGTATCAAAACCTCTTTTCATAATTGCTTCATAAATTTTCTTTTTGTATATTATTAATTTTAATGAAGCTTTTATTTTTTCTATTTTAGTTAATTCTTTATATGGCTTTCTATATAAAGCAATTTTTTTAATATTAGAATTTAATTCTTTTTTTAGTTCTCCACCATCATAAATTGTAAACACAGTTACGTTATATTCGTAAGAAAGTCTATTTGCTAAATCTACTAATACTCTTTCTGCTCCACCTATTGTTAAACTAGTTATACCAAATATTATTTTTTTCAAACTATCACCTCCTAAATGAAAGTTTTTAAATCTAAACATCATTTAACTACTAATATTTAATATTTTATTATATCTTTTTTATTATCTTTGAGCAATTTTTCTTTATTAATATTATCTAGAATCATTATACATACTACAGATATTATGGCAATTAATGATGAGTTAAAGAATATGTAACCAGATAAGAATGATAATATAATTAAAAGTCCTAATGCTGAAATTGCCATCAAATATGATGTATCTAATTTTTTCTTTAGCCTTTTTATTACATCTATAATGCCAAATATAAGTATTGCTAAAATTGGGCCTGCATATAGTAAAAAGCCAAATATTCCAAAGTTAAATAATAAACTTGCTAATTCATTTTCCATTACCATTTCTCTAAAGTTTGCTTCAAATCCATTTCCAAATAATATTCCTAAAATGCTTTTTTGTTCTAACACTAGATAATAATTATACATTAATTGTTGAAGCCTTGTATTATTGCCTGCTATATTGTGAATAGTTGTATATTCATTAAGTTTTAGTACTGCATTTTGCTGAGCAACAGACATAAAACCATCTTCTAAAGTTCCATCTAATATACTGTTTTTAATATCTAGCATATCTCCTGTCATGTGTCCTACTTCTCCATTTGCTTCATCAATAATATCATATTGTGATTCATTCATTTGACTTCTTCTTCTTAAAGTATTTGATCCAACTAAACCAACTGTAATTACTGCTACTGCTAGCAAAATAAATCCTATTATTGCAATCTTATTTTTACTAAGAAATACTTCTAATGCAATAAAAACTGCTATTGCAATAAAAAATCCTAAAAGCCCAACTCTTGTCCCAATTAATGCTACTAAGAATATTCCAACTAAAATTAAAACTATTATTGTAGGTATCCTATATTTTTTATCTTTTATTAAAGGTAGTATTAAAAATGTAGATATACAAAGTATCGCACTTAAACTATTTCCTGATTCTATCCATCCCTTAAATCCTATTTGTTCTTCTTCATAAGTGTAAGATGATGTGCCTGTAAGTATTGCTATATATATACTTACAATATATATTGCACACATAATTAAAATAGATACTCTTAAGTTAAATACCTTTGTATTTTTTTCATTTTTTATAAATATTTCTTTATTTATATTTTCTTTTTTTACCTCTATATTAGCTTTATTATCTTTTCTCCAATTTTTATTAATAAACACATAATAAAATACTACTAAATTAAATATTAAGAAAGTATAATTTACTACATACTGAAGTTCCTCGAGTATACCACCATAAGAGCAACCTGTTAAAAAAGTTTTAGTTACTGCTAAATGAACTATACCATATATTAAATATGTAGTAGCAATACCTGATAAAATTAATTTATGCTTTTTATTTGCCTTTATAAATATGTAAAAACCTAAAATAATTGGAATAATTGGTCTTATAAATGTTGAAATTGATATATTAGTATCAAATGCATTTCTAAATAGAAAACTTGCAATATCTAATATTGGGCAAATAATTATGTAGAAGTATATAATATGCTCCATTTTTATTTTTTTTAATTTGTTCATAAACTTGTTCCTTTTATCTCCAAAATATTCTTAATATTTTCGTATAAATTTTAAAGCTAAAATTATTCATTGTCTTCATAAAAATACCATTTACTGTATTATTTTTCTTAAGTAGCTTATTTTTCTTCCAATTAGGAAACTTAATATTTAAGTTTTGCCAAGTTTCAGTTAAAAGTAAGCTTCTTGTTACTTTGTCTGGTATTTGAATTATTCTTTTTAACGAACTACATAATAGTATTCTTGCATAAGTGTATTCTATTTGAGTCTCGTATTCATTGTATAACCCTATTTTTTTATAATAGTTAATTACATTATCTAATACTTTAAATATTTGCTTTGTTCTTGCATCTTGCTTATTTACTATTGAATTACCTCTTTGCACATAGTATATAAGTGGTTCTTCTACAAAAGAAAAATTATTTATATATGGTAATAGTTTATAGAAAAATTCTACATCTTCATAATACAAACCTACTGGAAATTCTATTTTTTTATTTATTATAATTTCTCTTTTAATAAGTTTATTCCAAGCAACTACTCTTGCTTTTTCAAACATTTCTTTTTTATCTTTATATCTAAAACCTACATCTATTTTTTCATTGTCAGGATATTTCCATATAAAATCACATTCAACATAATCACTATTTGTAGCTTTCGCTTTTTCATACATCTTTTGATAAATAGACCTATCTACATAATCATCTGAATCTAAAAATGCTACATATTCTCCTGTTGCATATATTAATCCAAAATTTCTAGCACTAGATAATCCTCCGTTTTCTTTTTTTACATATATTATGTTTTTGTAATCTTTTTTAAACTGTCTTATTATCTGTTCTGAATTATCTGTAGAGCCGTCATTTACTAATATTATTTCTAAATCATCAATAGTTTGATTTACTAATGATGTTAAACATCTAGTTATATATTTTTCAACATTATATACTGGAACTATAACACTTACTTTAGGCATTTTGCCTCCTTATATTTTTCATTTATTTATATCTTAATTTTTAATTAGGAAATTTTTAAGTATAACTTTATATTTATAAGTAAAAGTATCTTTTTAATTAATTGTTTAATATTTCTAACCTTTATATTTCTATACACTTTTCTATTTTTAAGCTCTTGTATATACCATTTTTGTTCTTTTCCATTTAATTCATTTACTTTTAAAAGTATAGCATTTGTACAATATATACGTACATTTTCTTTTGTGAAGTTGCTTAAGTTGTAATTTTCTACCGTATTTATAATATTATCATAATGGTATAGGGCATCTTTTGCTTTTTTTATTGTTTTATCCATATTTTTTTCTCTCATTATGCTTTTGTCTGTTTGAACATAATAATATACGTAATTATCTAACGATACCATTTTATTTGCTTTTAAAATTAATAATGGAAGAAGGCCAAAATCTTCATGGTATCTATCTTTTTCAAAAAATAGGTTATTATCTATAAATAAACTTTTTTTGATTATATATGACCAAAGAGTATCTAAATATATATCTGTAAAACATAATTTATTAAAAGCATCTTCTCCTGTTGTTACATCAAAAATAGCACCTTTAATTTTTTCCTCTTTATTTTCTTTTACAATGATTCCTTTTCTTTTGATTATATCTACACCTTCATTTATGTATTTATCTATTCCTTCAAAATAATTACTAGATACATAATCATCACTATCTACAAAAGTTATATAATCTCCTCTTGCTTTATCTATTCCAAAGTTTCTTGAATCTGCAACTCCTGTATTTACCTTTTTATAATATCTAATTTTATCTGATGCAAAAAGTTCAACTATTTTTTCGGTATTATCTATAGAGCCATCATTAATAAGTATAATTTCATAATCATTATACTGTGTATCTAATATTGAATTTAAACATTTTTCAATTGTTTTTTCTGCATTATATGCAGTTATAATGATACTAATCATGAATTATACTTGTATAGCAATGCTATACACTCCTTTCAATAACTTTTTATTATTTTTATCCAATAATATCTTTTATCTTTTTTACAATATCCTTATTAAACTTTTCAGGATCAAACTTATTAGTTTTTATACCTTTTTCTAGAAAGTTTTTCATCCCCCTATATACACCCTTTTCAGAGTTTTCCACAACTTGTCCATATACTCCATCTATATCTTTTTTACTATCTGATACATCTGTTGTTATAATTGGTAGCCCTAAAATTTTGGCT
Organism: uncultured Clostridia bacterium; assembly: GCA_944393335.1. Lineage (GTDB taxonomy): Bacteria > Bacillota > Clostridia > TANB77 > CAG-508 > CAG-793. The sequence continues at coordinate 29,494 of CALXZV010000002.1, forward strand.
TCTACAAATACAACAGGATATCCTTCAAATTGCGAAGAAAGTAAAAAGCAATTGCTTAATTTAAAGTATGGATATGGATTCTTTTTTGCTCCTAACATTATTATATTATCTAAGCCCTTTTCTTCAATTAATTTTTTATATTCCTTACTATTAGTTCCTTTTCCAACTAAAAGCACTTTAAACTTAAATCCATTTCTATTTAATTTATAAGTAGCATCAATTATTCTTGAAATTCTTTTTTGCTTTTCATCATGTCTGCCTACATTTATAAAAATTGGTTCATTACTATCTTTTTTTAAACTTTCTCCAAATATTTCTTTAAGCTCTTTTTCTGGTATTTTTTCATTAGATAACTTTTTTATTTTTTCATAATCTATTAAGTTATTACAAACAACAGTATTCTTATTAAGCTCTGGAAATTGTGCAATAAATACTTTCTTATCTAAATCAGATACAAAAACTATTTTCTTAAAATCTTGTATTTTTAAACTATTAAAGAATTTTCTATATTGTTTTATGTCATTATCATAAAAATTCATATAATTATTATGAATCCATATTGCGTTATTTTTACTAGCTACTCTTGCTACAAATGATGAAGGCATACTGTATGTGGCAAAATCTGCTGAAAAGTCAAATTTATTTTTATATTTTACTTTAAATATTAATTGTTTAATAAAATTAACAAATTTTCTTATTAAAGTAATTTTTATACTACTTGGAGTATATGTTATAACTTTAATTTCTTTTGGTAAGTCCTCTAAAAATACTCCCTGCTTTTTTTCTAAAACTAAAGTAATATCGTATTCTTTTACTAAATATTTAAGTAAAGTAACTAGAGCTGTTTCTATTCCTCCAACATCTAGTGAATATGCAGAAAAAAGTATTTTTTTCATATTAACCTCACATTTTTATTATTTTATTATTTATTAATAAATCAACTTATTTTACGCACTAAATATATCAAAAAATGCAAAAAAATACAAGTATTTCACTATAAAATGATATACTTGTATTTATAAACACAATTTAAAAATATAATTAACTACAATCTTCGTTCTCTATTCAATAATCTCGTATGCTGTTTGGGCAGTTTTTCCATCTCCTGTACCCAATCTAGCGTTAGAATTTATTGTAACTACAGGAAATAATGGTAGACTGTCACTGCTACTATACATACCTGAATCTATCATATAACCTATTCTTGTTCCCACCTCTCCATTATATATTGTTGTAATAATAAAATGACAGTAATCATAGAATGTATCTACACATCGTGAGCTCATCCAATAAAATGTACTAGTTCCATTTGGAAGAAATATATCATAGTAATTTCTTCCGTTTTCTAATTTTTTAAATGCCGTTTGTAAAAATGCATTACTTGCATACCAAAATGTCTGATATGGCTGTATACTTGTATTGGCCATAATATACCCAGTTGAATTTGTTGCTCCTTTATCATTTCTCCCTATTAGTCCATTTTGTTCACTTAATCCAAGACCACTTTCCTTTTTATTTCCATCTATTACACTAAGTTTTTCTTCTGCATAAATAATTGGATACTTTCTATTATTAATATATGCATTTCCTGTTTGATTTAAATATTTTGTTCCATTATATACAAGATTATTTGCTTCTTCTAATGCTGCTTCAGTCATCTTTGCTTTTAGATCTTCTACTTTTATACTTCTTGCTTCTATGTTTTTACTGCTATCACCATATAAATTACTACATGCTTCATCTAATAATTGTACCCCATTATTATATCCTTGAGCTTCTCCTAAATATACTGTACCTTTAGTTGGTTCTGCTGGAACCAATTCTACTTTCCCATTTTCTTCATCAATTGATAATATTCTCCACTTTTCTATCTTGTAATTTGCATCTGAACTATTTAATATTACATCATCAGTTTTAGGTGTTTTTACTGTTGAACAATATTCAGCTTGCCATGTATATGTCCCACTTGGCACATATTCTATATAATCTCCTATTTGGCACATACCTAATGTTCTATATGTTCCTGTTATTTTCTTTCCATCTACATATGCTGTTTTTCCATATATTATATCTTCGGGAGTTGCAGTTGCATCTGATGTATCTAAATCTTCTAATGTTCCTGTTACTCCTCCTAATGTTATTCCTGCTTTTATATATTCTGGTAATAAGTTTCCATTATTTGAACTACCATTTGATGAATTATATTTACCATTTGCTATATTTACTCTTATAGCGTTCATTCCTAATACTAAGCCAATTATTACTATTATCGTAATTATTGATATTAGTATAATTAACTTTTGTTTCTTACTCATCTTTTTCATTTTATACATTTCCTTTCAATATCTTATTCTTAATTTTCTGTTTTCTATATTAATTTTTATAATTCAACATTTTCTTATATACATTGCACGCAAAAAGCTATGTACTTCAAGCGAATTTTAAATTCGCAAAAAATACATAGCTTCTTTTCTATGTCTACATAATATTGTTTTATTAAATTCTACGATATATATATATATATATATACAGCCTCAAGGCTTTCCGCGTTTTTTATCATTTTTTACTCCTATTTTTTCTTTATTCTATCATAAATATTTTTTATTCACAATCAAATATTTTTGTCTTTTTTATGTTTATATCACTGTTTCTATCCATCTTTTTATTATTCATTTTTAACTTTATAACTCTAATTTAGCTAATTCTTCTTTACTTATATCTAGAATTTTACAAATATCTTCATTACTTTTCATTATTTCTCCGACCTCCTTATTATTTGGATCGTTTATGAATAATGCCCATTGTGCCTTTTTATTTTGCTTGTTTTTTTCATATTCGCTCCTTACTTTGGATAGTTCTATTATATCTATTTCAATTTTATCTGTCAATACGAGGTCTTGGTTATTTTCTTCTCTTAGCTTCCATTTTGTTTCCATTGCCTTTATTTCTTTTGTTAAATTTAAGTTATAATCTAGTATTGCTACCATTATAACTCTTTTAGCTTTTTCGTAGTCATCACCTCTTTTTATTTCATTTGAATATAGCTTTGAAAAGTAATAAAGCAATCTTTCTTGGATATTATTTAATGATTTATACTCAATTTTGAAGAATTTTACCCAAAAAGGAACGTCCCTATTGGGTTATTATTTCTATATTTTCATAATTTAAAAAAAGTCCAGATTCTATTACTCCTGTTATTTCTTTTACCTTTTTTTCTAAGTCTTTTTCTATTTTCTCAAATTTTACATCTAATATTCCATTATTATTTTCTGTAAATCCTCTATATGTAATATCCTCTGCTCCTAATTTCTTCAATTCATTAGATACATATTTAAGTGCTTGTGGAAATACTTCTATAGGTACTTTGCATTTTTGTCCTAGATAATCTACTATTTTAGTATTATCTACTAAAATGTAAGTTATAGGTGAAGCAATTATATTTAACTTTTCCTTAAACATAGCAGCACCTTTTCCTTTTATAAGCCATTTATTTTTTAGTAATACTTCATCTGCTCCATCAAATGCCCAATTAATCTCATTTTCTATTAAGTTTCCTATTTTTATTCCATACTTTTCGCAAACTTCTTTTATTTCATTAGATGTTGGAATAGCTGTTATATCTAAGTGTTCTCTTTGTACTTTTTCTCCTATTTTTACTGCTGTTATATATGAAGTAGTTCCAGAACCAAAACCTATAACATCTCCATCACTTACTTTATCTAATACTTTTTCTGCTAAAACTTCTTTTTCTTCTCTATTTTCTATATTATCCATAATAATCCTTTCTACATTTTAATTATACTTTCTATATTACCAATACTATACAATGGTATATTAATTATTGCATCATCTTTTTTATAATTTGCCATTGATGTTCTTACATTAATTTTTGAATTATATTTTTGTATAAACGACTTTAAGCTTTTTGCTTGAAGGCTTTCCCCTGATTTAACTTCTATTGGAACATTATCTTTTCCTATTTGAGTTATAAAATCCAACTCTGCTATTCCAGTTTCTGATGACCAATAAAATACATCTAATTGTGTGCATTCTTTTAATTGACAAAGTACATATTGTTCTGTTAGGCTTCCCTTAAATTCTTTAAAAACATCGTTTCCATCTAGCAATGTTTTTATATCTACTCCAGCCATAGCACAAAGCAAACCAACATCTAAAAGATATAACTTAAAAGCATTAAAGTCTTGATATGCTGAAAGTGGAACTTTACTGTTATTAACTCTATTAACTTGATACACAAGTCCACAATCTATTAACCAAGATAAAGCTATTTCATATTCTCTAGCTCTAGCTCCTTCTCTTACTAAACCATAGATAAACTTTTTCTTTTCTTTTGCAAGCTGAGTAGGAATATTATTCCATAATTGCCTTATTCTTTGAACAATATTACTTGGTGCATGTTTTGAAAAATCTTGCTCATATGCTTCTAGTAATTTTTTTTGTATATCTCGAACTTCTAATAAATTCTTGTTTTGTACATAAGAATTAACTACTTCTGGCATACCACCTATGTATAAATATAGTTTCAAATATTCCTTTAGTTTATTATCAAATACATTTATCATATCAAAATCATTATTTAATAGTAAATTTAATAATTGCTCTTCTCCTAGAGCTTCCATAAATTCAAAAAAACTTAATGGTGTTAAATCTAGAAAATCTACTTTTCCAACTGGAAATGAAGTTCCTTCGTGTATAGCCACACCTAAAAGTGAACCAGCTGATATTATATGATACTCCCTTGCATTTTCATTAAAATATTTTAATGCCTTTAATGCTTTAGGATTTTCCTGAATTTCATCAAAAATTAATAATGTATTTTCCGGCTCTATCTTAACACCTGATTCAATTTCTAAACCTTGAATAATTCTATTCAAATCAAAGTCTTCTTCAAAAAGTTTACTCATTCTAGTATTATCGTCAAAATTTATATATGCACACTTTTCATAATACTTTTTTCCAAACTCTTTCATTAGCCATGTTTTTCCGACTTGCCTTGCTCCTCTTATTATTAGAGGTTTTCTATTCTTTGATTCCTTCCATTTTTTTAGTTCTTCTATTTTATTTCTATACATATAACAACTCCTTTAAACCTTGGATTATATTATATATAATACCATAATTTTCACAAAAAGTAAATGAGTTTTTATATTTATCTTCACCTTTTGGTAATCACTTTTATATAATTTTGCACATTTTAATAACGACTTTTTGTTATTATTATCACATTTTGATAATGACTTTTAAAATTATTTATACATTTATATAATAACTTTCATTTTTTATGATTAATTACGCTATATATTGAATAAAAAAATAAAATGCAGGCTAATCATGATATTTCACATAATTTTACCTACATTTTTATTTATTATTTTACTGACATCCGGACACTTTTTTAAAAAAGAGTTCCTAGACATATTACTTGTCTAAGAACTCTTTTCTTTTATTTTTG
>CALXZV010000003.1 GCA_944393335.1 uncultured Clostridia bacterium
CTTCTAGTAACTGTAAACTTAAATTTTTGTAACCCGCAAAACAGCCAATTTATATCAAATGCTACTGAAATTAGATATATTAGCTGTATCAATTCAATTTCAAAATAAGACGAATCGTTAATAAAAATATATATAATATATATTATTATTACAACTGATGTTACTATAAGTTGGAGATAATATATGCTAGAAAATACATTGTTAAGTTTTTCTTTATTATCTCTATTTTTTGATACCTCTCTATTACCGATAGTTATTCATTCCTAATAATGCAAACATCATAAAATAACTTACTATTGAATATGTATATGAATATGTTCCAACACCTTCTGCCCCAATTGTTCGAGCAACATACGGAGTTGTTATGAACGGAATTATTAATATTAGTATTTGATAAGTTGCATTATATATAAAATTTGATCTTAATTTGCTCATTCTTTCCACCTACTAAATAATTTTTAATCATAAGAATACTTATAATACTATTTTCTAATATTTTTTTCCATACCTTTTGTTGTTAAAATTATTCCCAATGCCATAAAAATAGTTATTCCCATATAATGAACCAATATTTTACTTCCCACGCTAGAAATCAAAATATACGCTAATGTTGTATATGTAGCCACACTAATGTATTTTTTTTCTTTACTTTTATATTTAAAATTTTTATACATATCATATATCATTAAACAATATATGATTAAGCCTATATAACCTAATTCACCTAAAATCATAGGCCAAAAGTTATCATTCAAAAAATATCTTTGTTTTTGTGACAATCCATACCTATTATTAAATCCATATTTTTCATATAAATATGAATATTCATCTGCTGCAACATCAGATCCATAAGTAGCAAATCCTGCTCCAAATGGGAAATAGTCATTAGCAGTTACTATACCATATTTCAAAAGTTGAGCTCTAGGTGTTTCATCATTAAACAAATAGGTTTTTATTTGAGAAAATCCAACAACTATTATAACTACTACCCCTGCAAGCATATATATCATATTTATCTTTTTCTTTTTTATTATAAATATATAATATAAACCTATAAAAGATACGAATGTAGCTAAAGAAATGGCTCTAAGAGTTAAAATTATTATTATTAAAGAAAAAATAATAAATATTCCATTTCCTTTTGTATTATTAAATTCTTTATCAGCTAACAGGAAAATTAGCGTTACAAGCATCATAATCGCTAAACCTCCTGGATTGTTATATAGAAATTTGTATGACTTTATTCCGTACCTTATATCATATGTTAGTATATCTATTCCAAATATTAGGTTTATTATTCCTAATACTAAAATAACAGCTGTTATTACTTTTAATATTTTTACTATACTTCTTATTATATATTTTTTTTCCTCAACATATATTATATTAATTACTGAAAAATAAATCAGAAAAACTTTTATATAAGAAAACACATCAATCAGTATAGAAGAGATTTTTATTTCATTTTTATTCAAAATATTACAAATTAATCCCCAAATAACTATAACCATTAACAAGATAATCTGTTTTTTCTCATATTTAGTAAGTAATATTTTAGCATGACTAATAGCTATGAAAAAAAATATTAATACTATTACTTCATCTAAATATGAAGCAATAGGAATATAATTCATTAAGATTTCTTGAAAAAACATCAAGAACATACATAATATGATTAAATTTTTCTTAATACATCTTATTATTCTCATAGCTAACCTCTTTTGTAAATTTCTTACAACTTACACAGTTTAAAATATCTAGTAATAACTCTATTTCCTATATATTCTTTTTATTTTTTTTAACATATTGGATAATTTTATTAACATATATTTTTTTCTTAGTATAGTAATTCTTTTACATAATCTATTAAATTGTTTTTTATCAATTTTATTTATATTATTATTTATGATTTTATTTGGAATAATTAAAAAAGAATCCTTATTTCTATAATCTACTTCTACTTTTCTTTTCTGCAAATGTATATACATAAATTCTTTTCTTTTTACTCCGTTTTTTATTTTGTAATATCCATAAAGTCTACCAATATTGTCATCAACCTTATATTCAAAAATATACTTTCCATCTTTATTAGAATTATTAACAAAAAAATTATTATATTTTATAGAAATATCAGCAATTGCTTCTGCATTATCATAAAGTTTTATACTTTTATCATTACATAGGCTTACTATTCCTTGTCCATATTTTCCTATTTCATCAAAAAAAAGTGATTCATCTGTTTGATAGGTTTTCTTATATATAAATTTACCATCTTTTTCATCCTTAAATTTCATAAAAGCCTTATTTATTTTTTTCTCATTTTTAAATAAAGAAAAATGTCCGATATTTATATATTTTTTCATAATTATTTAATATATCTTTTGTCAAAAATTGTTTCAAATTTCCGAATATAACATCTAAATCACAATGCCCCCAAAAGTCAAAATCTTTTAAATATTCTTCAAAAATATAACCGTAAGCTGGTCTGTAATCACATAGTTTATATGGTCTGCTTAAACATATTTTAAAATCAAACTTACTTTGTATTTTCTCTTTCAGTTCTTGAAATGTTATGTTGACAACTTTTACATTTGAAGGGTATACATACTTTTCTTTGTTATCCGTAAAGATTAAAAAATTTATTTCTGGATTATGCTCGCACGAATTCAGCCATAAATCAAAATAATTTGGAAAATCACCAAAATATGGTATAACAAGGCATATTTTAAATTTATTTTTATCTTTCATATAAATTAAGTTTTAATCTCCTTTACTATAATTTTTAGAAATTATTGTTTATTATTTAATTTTATCTTTTTCTACAATTATGACTTTTTTTATATTCATATAAACATATTTATTTCCGTTTATTTTTCTATTTTTAATTTTCCTATTTTTCTAGCAGGTATACCTGCCCATATTTCATTATCCCCTGTACTATTTAGTAAAACTGCATTTGCAGCAACTACCGTATTTTCTCCTACAGTAAGAGTTCCTTCCTTACATAAAATCTTAGCACCTGCACATATTATAGCATTCTTTTTTATATGAATTCCATTCATTTTACTTTCTGTATATGGTAAATATATATCTGCTCTTCCAATAGTTACATTTTGATATATTCTTACATTTTCTTCGATTACCGCTTTATTATGTATAACAGTTTCAACACTATTATGCGGAAATGATGCACCTTTTTTTATTATAGCATTCGAAGGTATATCTATCCCTTTACGCATTAATATCAGCCTTATTATTCTATTTAAAATTTTTCCTTTTCTTAATTTTATCCATGTATCGACTTTCAATTTTTACAAAATGTAATTTATTATAATTACATATCTCCTTTCTTTATTTAATAAAAATCAATATTAGCTTTCAAAATCTTCATTTAAAAATTTTTTCTAAAATATCTTCTATCTCGCCTTGTTTTTCTTTTTCAACTTTAAATATCTTTTTCATAAATATCTCATTATTATCTATAATATTTTGAATTTTCTTATCTTTTTTTTCATAAGTATCAATTATCAAATCTTTTAAACCACAATCTTTAAATGTTTGAAAAATTTTTTTATTTTTCTTTATATCTATAAGAGCTATAGGAAGTGCTCCAAATTTATAACCTAATAGTAACGAATGCATTCTATCACTAATATTCCAAGAAACATCACTATAGTATTCTTTGGCATTGTTTAAAGTTATTTGCTCATCAACAAATATGGATGTATATTTTTTCTTAAAATACTCATAAAGTTCTTTGCAAAATCTTTTGTCTTCTAAAACCTGATATGTAAATTTTATATTTATATTTCCATTAAACTTTTTAGATAACTGTCTCAAACTTTCTTCACATTTAGATATTAAAGTTAACTTATATTTTTCGTCATTCCAATCTCGAAGATTAATAATTACATTATTATTTTTATTAATTTTCCTTGATTCTTCTTTTAAATAAAGCCATGACATATCAGGACACATTTTTGCTTTTTTTATACCAATCTTATGGCATAACTCTAAAGATTGAGTATCTCTAACTAGATATTCATTTATTGATAAACTTCTAAACTTTTCAGTTAGGGCTAAAACTTTAGTTATTGGACCTATAGATATTCCTATTCGTATTATTTTTACTCCGCATAATCTATAAATAGCAAAAAGTATTCCTGCTAAAATATTTCTAATATTTTTCTTAAACCCTCCTCCGTAATTATGTCCAAGACCTGAGACAATGTAAACATTTTTATTTTTTGTTGCCTTTTTTATTTTTCTCACAAAATCTAATTCATTCTTACATATAATTTTTTCATTATTCTTTATACCAAGTTCATCAATAAATTTTTTTGGAATATCTTCACTACAGTTACATTTAACTTTTCCATATTTTCTTAGCGATTCTATCAAAGCTCTATTTATTAGAGCATCCCCAGTATTTGTATATTTTGTTTTTGTTTGATAAAAAATATAATTTTCCACTTTTCTTTTTCTCCTTACTTTATCAAATTTAGGCAATTTTTACTCATTTATATTGCTAAGCATAAATCATTTTTGTATCATAAATTTTCAAGAACTTATCGACTAACTTATCCCATATATAATTGTCATTTATTGTTTTATGTTCTTCTTTTATTATATTTTCTTTAAATTCTTTATCTTCCAAAATTCTAACAATTTCATTTTCCCATAGTTTTATATCTAGCTCACATATAATTCCATTTTTTTTATTATTTATCAAAACACTTGAACCACCATTCAAAGTAGTAACAACTGGTATCTTAAAATACATAGCTTCTAGCAAAACCATACCAAAAATATCATATTCTGTTGGTAATAAAAAAACATCACATTTTCTATATACATCGGCAATTTCATTCTGAGACACTTTTTCTTTATAAAATATTTTATCAAAGACTCCAGTCTTTTTCGCAAACTTGAATACTTTTTTTACGTATTTCTTTTTTCCTTTTCCTATTAAAATTAAATTCACATTTTTATTATTATCATTTAAATCTTTCAAGAGATTAATTAAAAATGTAATATTTCTTCGTTCTTCTATTCTTCCGAATATATAATAATTTTTTTCCATTCATTGAAGGAAAATCAAATAAACTTACATCATCTTTTTTTATTTTATCTATTTTTTCTATATCTAAACCAACACCCACAGTTGTAACATTTTCAAATCCTTTGCTTTTTAAAAATTCTGTAGCTAAATTGCTTTTTGTTATAAAAGTTACCTTCTTATATTTTTTGTTTAAGAATATAGCATCAAAGAACTTACATTTCAAATTATAAAGTCTATTAAACTTACTATAATATGGACCATGATATATTACAAGCTTTTCTGGTATCTTTTTAAGTAGTTTTAAATTATACAGTTGATCGTATTCACTGCTTTGTACTATGTCATATTTTTTTGTTAATTCTAATAGTTCTTTACCATATATGCCATTTTTAAAAAAATTTAAAGCCTTCATCCAAAAAATATTTATTTCACCATTTTCTACTTTTAATTTTTCTATTTTCGTCCTCGTCTTAGTAAATAATACTATATCGCATTGATTTCCCTTTTTTATCAGTGCCTTAGCTAAACCAATTTCTTGAACGTTATAATTAGTTATATCTATTTCATAAGGAAATAGTCTTACTATTAAAATTTTCATAATTCCCCCACTTATTGTTTGTAAAATAACTCATTTTTTATACAGTACTTCCAAATCACATACTATATTATTCCAACAATATTTATTTAATATATATTTCTTTATTCCATCTTTTTGATTCATTCTGTTTTTTAACATTGTCTTTAATTTTTTTTCTAATTCTTCTTTATTTCCTCGTTTAAATTTATTTGCAAAATTTCCAACGACCTGAATATTTTCCTCAATATCACTTACTAAGCAACTACATCCATAGCTCATAGCTTCAAGTAATGATAATGGCATTCCTTCAATATCACTTGGCAGGCAATACAGGTAACAATTGCTATATAATTCTTCTAATTCTCTTCCTTGAACAAATCCTGTCATAATAATATTGGGATTTCCTTTAACCATATCTTTTATTTTCTTTAAATAATCATCTGTATGGCTAGCCCCTCCTGCAATTACAAGCTTTTTATCTGTTTTTATATTATTATAGGCCTCTATCAAATAATGCAAACCCTTTTCTGGAACTATTCTTGCTAAAAATAATATATAACTATCTTTATCAAGCCCATACTTCTCTTTTATAATTTTAGGTTCTCTTATTGTTGGAATATTTACTCCATTTGGTATAAAATTGGTATTTCTATTATATGTTTTTTTAAAATACTTTTCAACACCTTTTGACAAAACAATTATTTCATCAGCATATTTTGCAGCAATTTTTTCTCCAAACTTTATATATCTAGATGCTAGTCCGCCCCATTTAGACCTTTGCCAGTCTAATCCATGTATTGTAGCAACAGTTCGTATTCCAAATAAATGTGGTAACCAAAGCATTGCACATGAGCCTTCAGCGTGAAAGTGAATTACATCATAATGTCCAAATAAAGCTCTAACTGTAGCTAATATACTATAAAGAAGTGCATCAATTCCTTTTTTATTAATTGTAGGGATTGTTATTATTCTTACCCCTTTATACTCTTTAAGATTTTTGTTTTCTTTATCAGCATTTTTATCTTGAACATTTTTGCCTTTTCTATTATATACATCTACCTGATATCCATCTTTTACAAGGCGAGTCGATAGCTCTTCTACAACAACTTCCACTCCACCTTCTCTCGATGGAATTCGCTTATGACCAATCATTGCTATTTTCATATTTTTATTTCTTCTCCAATTGCTTTTTTATATCTTGATTTACAAATTCTTCTCCTGACATTTCTTTTAGTATTTCTCTTGAACTGTCTGATAATCCATCATTTACAGGACAACTCAAATCACAAGTTGAACATTTATCTAACTCTTCCTTTGTTACTTTTCCATCTCTAAAATCTCTAACGATTTTATTCTCATACATTGAGTATTTCTTTTTCTTAAAGAACCTAAAGAATTTGTGTCTAATAACCCACCATGCAGGTACCCATATATATTTATGCATTGCAGGTGATACAGAGCCTATCATCCAACATTGTCTATCACAATGTCTAACTTTGTTTCTAACTTTTTCAGCTTTTTCACTATTCCATAGCTCGTCCCAAGTTTGTTCATTAAGATTTCCCATTACTTCTTTTTCTTTTGTGCCATTACATGGCATTACATCTCCATATGGATCTATAAAAAATGTATCAAATGCCATATCACATGGAAGTAATCTTTTTTGACCAAATATGTAATTAATTAATCCATGATTAAAATAAGCTCTAAACCATTTCTTTGGTTGATTTGTATTTAATAATTCATTAATTAATTTTTCAAATTCTCCTGCGACCATCATTCTATCATGTATTATGTTTTTGTTTTCTACAAAGTAGAATGAATTATGTAAAGATGCTGTTGCAAATTCCATATTTAGTTCATCTGATAATTTATACAATGGAACTAAGTCTTTAGCATTTGCATCTTGTACTGTCATTCCAAATCCTACATCTGGGTGTTTCATTTCGACTAATTTTTTAAGTGTTGAATAGCCTCTATTAAATCCATCTTGTAATCCTCTTATTTTATTATTTGTTTCTTCTAATCCTTCAATAGAGATTCTAATACCTACATTAGGAAATTCTTTACATAAATCAATTATTCTATCTGTAAAAAATCCATTTGTAGATATTACTATTCTATCAGATTTCTTGTATAATTCTCTTACTATATCTTTTAAATCTTCTCTAATAAAAGGCTCTCCACCAGTAATATTAGTAAAGTACATTCTAGGTAATTTTTTTATTGTTTCTAAACTTATCTCTTCTTCTGGTTTTGAAGGTCTTTTAAATCTACTACACATATTACATCTTGCATTACATCTGTATGTAACTATAACTGTTCCATTTAATTTCCTATTTGACATCTTTCATTACTCCCTCATAAATTTTTATTATTTTGTTATAATAAGCTTCTTTTGAAAAGTTTTCTTTTGCTGTTTTTTTTGCAGTCTTTCCTAGTTCTTCTGCCTTATCCTTATTTTCAAAAAGGACTTTCATCTTATCTATCAATTCATTAATATTATCGTACTTATATATTAAGCCTGTTTCATTGTTTTTAACAAGTTCAGGAATTCCACCTAAGTTGCTTCCAATTATAGGCTTTCCCATAGCTAAAGTTTCCAAAACTGAATAAGGACAATTTTCATACCAAACCGAAGGTACAACAATAAATCTTGCTTTTCGTACATATTCTTTTACTTGGTCAGAATTTAAAAAGCCTAATAATTTTATTTGATTTTCTAATTTATTGTTTTTTATATATTTTTTTACTTTCTCAATATCAGGTCCATCACCTGCAATATATAGTTTATGATATTTTATATCTTTAAATGCTTTTATTAAATTAAGCACTCCTTTTTCTTTAATAATTCTTCCAAAGTAAAAGGCATAACCTTCATCTTCTATTTTTACATTGTAATCATCCATATCAATAAAATTATGTAAAGCAACTATTTTTTCAGGTTTTATTTCATCTTCCTCTAATTCTTTCTTATAGAATTCACTAGGTGTTATTATTCTATCAATTTGCTTTGAATATATCTTTTTGCTCCTATAATATTTTCCTTCAATCGCTCCTAATAAACTCTTTAAACTAGAATTTTTAACACATTTTTTCTTTACGCAATTAATATATTTTCCATTCTTGCATTCATCGCAAATGTTTTTTTCTCTATCAAGCATTACTATTGCTGGGCAAATCGCTTGCAAATCATGAGCTGTAAAAACTATTGGTATATACCTTTTCTTTATTGGTTTAATTATTGATGCAGATAATTGCCTTTGAAAATTATTTAAATGCACAATATCTGGTTTAAAATCATTCAAAGCTTTTTCCATGGCCTTTTTATTTTTCTTTGAATATATTACATCTAATGCTTTAAATATATTTTTACTATTCATATCTGAATTTTCCACAAAGTACTCTTTGCAATCTGTCTTTATGTTCTTTTCGTCTTTCATAGAAAAGAAAGCTACTTCATGACCATGTTCTTTTAATAATTTTGCTAAATCAAAATAATATTTTTCACTACCACCTTTTAGATAGTGAAATTTGTTTACAAGTAGAATTCTCATTTTATCACCTTTTTTATCATAATAAATAACTTAAAATTGTGTTTTTCTTTTTATACTAATCCTTATTAAAAATATCCCTCGTATAAATTTTTTGTTTAACATCCTTTAGTTCACTTGCTACTCTATTTGCCATAATAACATCTGAATTTGTTTTAAAATACTCTAAATTATTTGTAACTTTACATCCGTTAAATTCTTCTTTATTTAATGTAGGTTCATATATTATAATTTCTTTTCTGTGTTCTTTCAAAATATTAATAATATCTTGTATAGCACTTGATCTAAAATTATCAGAACCTGACTTCATAGTTAATCTATATATTCCTATAACTTTAGGATTTGTTTTTAAAACATCATCTGCTATAAACTTCTTTCTAGTTGCATTTGATTTTACAATTGCTTCTATTAGATTTTGTGGTACATCTTTATAGTTTGCAAGTAATTGCTTTGTGTCTTTTGGTAAACAATAGCCTCCATATCCAAAAGATGGGTTGTTGTAATGAGTTCCTATTCTAGGATCTAAACATACCCCTTGGATTATTTCACTTGCATCTAAACCTTTTTTCTCTGCATATGTATCTAATTCATTAAAATATGCTACCCTCAAAGCTAAATAAGTATTTGCAAATAACTTTACAGCCTCTGCTTCTGTATTATTCATAAATAAAACATCTATATCCTTTTTTTCTGCTGCTTCAATTAATAGATTTGCAAAAACTTTAGCTCTTTCACTTTTTTCTCCAACAATTATTCTTGAAGGATATAAATTATCATAAAGAGCTTTTCCTTCTCTTAAAAATTCAGGTGAAAAGAATATATTATCAATTTGATATTTTTCTTTAACCCTTTCTATATATCCTACTGGTATTGTAGATTTTACAACCATTGTAATATTATTGTCATTCATTGATTTTACTTTTTGTATAATATCTTCTACACTAGATGTATCAAAGAAATTCTTTTCTTCATCATAATTTGTAGGTGTACTAATTATAACATACTCTGCATCTTTAAATGCTTCCTTATAATCTAAAGTTGCTTTTAAATTTAGTTGCTTTTCTTTAAAGAATTTTTCTATATATTCATCTTGTATTGGTGAAATTCTTTTATTTATTTTTTCTACCTTTTCTGGAATAATATCTAATGCATATACTTCGTTATTTTGACTTAATAATGTTGCCAAAGATAATCCTACATATCCTGTACCTGCTACTGCTATTTTCATTTTACTTCACTCCTGTTACTTCTATTATTTTATTACTTATTTCAACAATTTTTTCTGGAACAACATAATCTTTTTGTCCATAAACTTCTTCATGTAGTTT
The DNA here is from genome assembly GCA_944393335.1 of uncultured Clostridia bacterium. Lineage (GTDB taxonomy): Bacteria > Bacillota > Clostridia > TANB77 > CAG-508 > CAG-793. The sequence continues at coordinate 10,522 of CALXZV010000003.1, forward strand.
TTTTACATTACTTTCTAATGTTGTTGCTGGTCCATAAAAGTCCCCTTTCATCCAAACGCCAGTGGTCGTGTATGGCCAACCAAATGAACTTTTTAATTTTAAATTTAAAGCCATTGGTATTAATTCTTTTATCTTATTTGGCGTAATGTTAGTTCTAATTTTAGGTAAAAACGTATCTAACAAATTATTAATTGTTGCTAAATCTGATGCTTTAATTTTTTCTACTACTTTTCCTAAAACTTCTCTCATTCTTTCTGTTCTTTTATAATCTAACCCTGTTGTATATCTTATTCTACAATAAGATACTGCTTGAATTCCATCAAGATGTTGCAAACCAGTATGAGCAATGTTTGAAGTTGTTCTTCCTATTACATTTGAAACATCTCTTATATAGTTATTTATATAGTTTATTTCTTCACTATCTATGTCTATATCTATCCCACCTACGCTATCTACCAAATCAGCAATTGCGGTAAAATCAGCCATTATATATTCAGTAATATTTAAGTCTAAATTTTCATTTATTGTCTTTAATGTATTTTCTACTCCATTATAATAGGCATGATTTATTTTATCTAATATTGTTTCTCCATCTAAATCCATTTGAACATATGTATCTCTATATATAGAATATAATTGCACTTCATTTGTTTCTTTATTTATGCTTGCCACCATAATGCAATCTGTTCTATAATCTGGATCATATGTATCATATCTTGAGTCTAAACCAAGTATCGCAATATTTCTAAATTTGTTCATTTGGGAATCCTGAGTTGCCTCATCTATTCCTAGCTCATTAAAATCATTTGTAATATGCTCAATTTGTAGTTTACCTAGTTTTGAATTTAAATAGAAATAGACAGTAGAAATTATAGCAATTACAATTATTAATATAATTGCAATTACTATACCAAATATTTTTAACTTTTTATGTTTTTTATTAGGTTTACTATCTTCTTTTTCTTTAAATCTATTTTTATGTGGCATCTCATTTGAATTATTTTTTTTTCTATTCATTTTTTCTCCATAACATTTTTACATGCATAATAGTATATTTTCTACTTTTTACTTTTTAATTTTATCACTTAAAATGTTTTTTGTAAACCACTAAAATTAATCTTTTTAGAATTCCTTTTGAACAACTTTTAAAGCCTCATCAATTACTTTATCCATATCAAAATATTTATATTGACCAAGTCTTCCTCCAAAAATAACCTTACTATCTTTATCCGCTAATTCTTTATATTTAGCATATAACCCATTATTTCTATCATTATTTATTGGATAATATGGTTCTTTAGTCTTGTCCCATTTATCTGGATACTCTCTAGTAACTATAGTTTTTTCATGGTTAATTATTTTTTCAAAATGCTTATGTTCAATTATTCTTGTATATGGAACTTCATACTCTGTATAGTTTACTACTGCATTTCCTTGATAATTATCTTTATCTAATTCTTCTGTTTCAAATCTTAAGCTTCTGTATTCTAGCTCTCCAAAACAATAGCCATAATATTTGTCTATTTGACCTGTGTAAACTATTTTATCTGCAATATTTCCTAGTTCATCTTTGTGTTCTAAATAATCTGTATTTAGTCTTACTTCGATACCATCTAACATTTTTTCTATTATTTGTGTATATCCACCTATTGGTATACCTTGATAATCATCATTAAAATAATTGTTATCATAAATAAATCTAACAGGTAATCTTTTTATTATAAAAGATGGTAGTTCTGTCGCTCTTTGTCCCCATTGCTTTTCAGTATAACCTTTTACTAATTTTTCATAAATTGTTTTGCCAACTAAGCTAATTGCTTGTTCCTCTAAGTTTTTAGGATCTGTTATGCCTGCCTTTTTCTTTTCTTCTTCAATTTTAGCTTTTGCCTCATCTGGAGTTATAACTCCCCATAATTTATTAAATGTGTTCATATTAAAAGGCATATTATATAATTCATCTCTATACCTAGCAACTGGTGAATTGGTGTATCTGTTAAATTCTGCAAATTGATTTATATAATCCCATACTTTTTTATTACTTGTATGGAATATATGTGCACCATATTTATGTACATTAATGCCATCTACATTTTCAGTATAGATGTTTCCTCCTATATGTGGACGTTTTTCAACAACTAAACATTTTTTTCCTTTTTTATTTGCCTCATAAGCAAATATTGATCCAAATAGACCTGAGCCTACTATTAAATAATCGTATTTCATAACATTACTCCTTTATAACTTAATATTTAAAATTTAAATTTAAAACTAACTATTATTTTTTACTTTAAATACTTTATTTTTTACTTCATTAATCATATCAAAAGTAAATTTATCTTTCAATACTAAAAGCATCAAAATATAAACAATTGTACCAACTCCCACTTGCAAAACAATAGATACAAAATCATTAACAGAAAATAATCCTACTAATTTACAAGCTACAAACATAATTATTGAAGAAATTATATATTTTATAGATAACTTTAATATTCCCTTTATATCAAACTCTTTTCTTACAAAAATTAATTGCACTAAAGTAACAGTAAATTCAGCAATTACTGTTCCTATAGATGCTCCTAAAGCTCCAAACTTCCATATTAAGCAACTATTCATAATTAAATTTACCACTGCCCCAGTTACAACAGATATTGTATACTGTTTTTGCCTTTTTGTTGGTAATAAGTATTGCTTTCCTATAACATTGCTCATTCCTATGAATAATATAATTGGTGATATAACACTCATTAATATGACAACTTTATCATAGCCTGGTCCAAAAAATAATGGTACGAATTTGTCAGCTACTGCTATTATTCCAAATACCATTGGAAACGCCAATATAAATACAAAGTTAAATGATTTCTTTAAATAGCCAAATACTTCTTGCTTTTTATTATTGGCAAAACAACTTGCAATTCTAGGTAGCAAAACTGTTCCAAGTGATGTAATAATAGTTAATAATAATTTAATAATTTTTTCACTCTGCTGATAATATCCAACTTCCGATTTGTCTTCCCATATTGCACCAATCATAGTTTTATCTAACACAGTATAAACCTGTATCGCTATTTCTGGAATAAATAAAGCTAAAGTTGGTTTTAAGTGTTTAAAAATATTTAATTCTTTAACATTAACTTTTACTAAATATTTTGGCAAATAGAACCACAGTGATAAATTTCCAATTAATACAGATAAAACGTAAATCCAGAAATATATATTTAAATCTTCTGGTGTTTTAACTAATACAAATATTGATACTACACTTATAAACTTTATTATTAAGTTTCTTGAAACTGTTTTCTTAAAATCTTCTAATCCAATAAAAAACCAGCTTATATCCAAACATTGTGCAATTAATTCTACAATTAATATTTTATAAAAATATCCATATTCACCATTTGAAACAAATGTTATGCAAAATACAGCTATTGATATAAACATTGTAATGGTTCTAAGTAAAACTATTTCTATAAATGTCTTTGTATTTTCTTTTTTGTTATCTTGATGAAAAGCAATTTCTCTTTGTGCATATAAACTAACACCCAGCGAACCAAACAAAATAAAGTACGCAGATATAGATGTTGTATAACTATAAATACCAATATTTTCTGCACCTAACACTCTTGATATGTATGGTGCAGTTATTAGTGGCAATAGTATTACTAATATTTGATACATTAAGTTGTATATATAATTTTTCTTTACACTATTTTTCAATCTTTTCTCCTTCTATAATATTATATTTTTCTAATATTTTACTTAATATTGATTGTGTAAAAAAACCTGTTCTTACCTTTTGTTCTAATTTTTCTACATTTTTTCTCTTAACATCAAAATCCGAAAAATCCAACTTATTTATATCATACAAATTAGAAATTTCGTACCCAATGTTATTTTCTTTAACAAATTTTGCTATTGCCGATTTTTTCCATACTATAACTGGCATACCTGCAGCTATATAACAAGATAATTTATGTGGATTATTGTATTTAGTATAATTTTTATAACTTTTATCCTCATCACTTTCATCAAAATTTCCATCCCAAACCAATCCTAAATTTCCTTCTATTTTATTAGGCATTTCATCTGGAGTACACTTCCCTTTATATATTATTTTCTTGTTATTAAATTCTTTATTTTTTTGTCCATACAAATATAGCTCAAAATGCATTTTTTTACTATCCAATTGATTAATAAAGAATGCTTTATCTAAATTCCCACTATATGTAATTTTAGGATTGTTTTGATTTATTTTTTTCTCTTTTGCTTGACCTTCACATAAATAATCAAATAATTCTAATTCATATATTTTATTACTATCTATCCCTTTATCTATAAGGAATTTTTTCATGCTACTATTATGAGCAATTATAAAATCACATGATTTATAAAAACTTATCTCTTCACTAAGTTCTTTATCGTTTTGATTTCTTAGTCCTTCAATATCATGAATTATTACAACTTTATTTTTAAATTTATCCATCATTATCTTTTTACTTGAAAAAGGTGCTTGAATAATCGCTAGCTCTGTTTCTTTTGCAAAATTAGAAATCAATTTAAACTTTTTTGCAAATTGTATCATTCTTTTTATTTTGCTTTTGCATATTTCTTCAGTTAGTGGCACTGTTTTTACTTCAAAATCAAAATTTTTTTCAGCAATTTTTTCTATATCAGTTTTTGCTTTTGGTCCAGCATTAAAATTATTTTTTATATATTGTGATAAAATTATTCTTTTATTTTTCTTTTTTTCACTCCATAAATAATCTCCAAAAAATAATAATGGAAAGCCTATCACAGGATACATTATGTATCTTTCTGTTATACCTATAATTGCAAAAAGTATTATAAATATTGCATTTTTCTTTTCATTTTTACTATTCAAATTTGTAAATAAATATATTAGCCATATTAAGTATAATAATCCATATTTAATATAAGATCTAGAATAAATGCTATCAAGATATAGTTCAGCCGTTCCTCCAAAATCCCACTTAACTTCTTTTGTTAAATCTAAATCTCTTGGAAAAAGACTAACACCATATTCATCTATTGCAATAGATAACAGAGATACTCTTCCACTTAAAGCTGTTTCAATCTTTTGTAATATAAAGCTATCTTTGTTCCATCTATATATATAACTTATACCTATTGTAAAAACTATTGCTACTATAAATATAATCTTTGAAAAATATGTAATAATTTTTGAAAGCTTTATATTTTTACTTAAAACTAATAAAACAATTAATGCTATTGAAGCAATTAAAGTTGTTCTTGATAGTGTTAATAAATAAGTTCCAATAAATATAGCCCAAAAAGCAATTAAATGTCTAATTTTTAAATTGTCATATTTTAAATATGCATATTGTGATACTAACCATAAAATTAGCCCAGCTACTATATTTGGATGATACATATAAAATGTATATCTTGGTTCACCTGTATTTCTGTATATAATCGGGATTTCTGATATAAATCCATCAATTATATATTTTATAACATGTATAGATAATAAAACTGTAATACTGCAAAAACTTATTTTAATTATTTTTTTGATATCTATATTTTTAGAAGCAAATATAACTAAAAATACATAAAGGGCAATAAATTCATGAGTGATTATTGATACCCAAAATGAAATTATTCCAGAAATTATAGTTATTATTAATTGTTTATTTGTATAATTTTGAAATATCAATTTTACAAAAAAACATATAACTAAGGTTGCAGCTATTGGCATATCATTTATACTAATTAAAGAACTTTTTTCTGTAAAAAATTTTATGCATAAAATAATTATTCCAACAAAATATATTTTTTCTAAGTATTTATCTTTATTCTCAATAATTTCTTTCATATTTACCCCTATATTTCGAATGATGATTTATCTGGTAATATTTTATTAAATGCATCATTAATTTTTTGTTTTTTATCTTCAAAATTTTTAATATTGTTTGAATCATTTAAACATATAATTTTATACTTTTGCTTTATTATTGCTTTTATTGCTTCATCAAAGGCTTCTTCTAATTTAAAATTATAACCAAATTTTATACTTCTTGGAATTATATTATCACTTGCTATTTGCCAATCTCTAAACACCCATTGATTTACGTCTTGTTTTGGATCTCTGAATTTATCAAAAGTTGTCTTTGTAAGTTCTTCTTGATTCCTTTTCCAAACTTCTTGATAAGTCTTCTTTAAGAAACTGTTAGCAATATGCATTTCATAAAATCCTGTAAAATCATGCCATGGTAATAATAGCAAATTTTTTATATTTTCTATTCCATATTTAATATTAAACCAGTTGGTTATTTTTTTAGTCATTTGCTCTTTTTTATTAAAGAATTCATTTATGATTGCCAAATTATTAACTAATGTATTACCAATTCCATTTTTATTTTCTTGTATAACTGGTGACATTATTGCAGAATCACATGGTATTCCATTTATAAAAAAATCCTTTTTATCTACTTTTTTAATTATAAACACATCATCATTAAAATAAACAAATCTTTCCGAAAGATTTTTTATTCTATGCAAATTAACTTCTAATGCATTTGAATTAAATACTGGCAAACTTCCCTCCGGCATAAAATCTTTGTGATTAACTATATTTAATTGTTTGTTATTCGTATTTAACCACTTAGGTAAATGTCCATATGTTACAAAATGAATCTTATTTACCCATGGGGCAAATTTTTCAACGCCTCTAAACCAATATTGCAAGTTATCCCAATCTCTATATCTAATTTCTCTATCATCACTACTTGCATTATCATATTTTGCTTTTTCTTCTCTCCATTTTGGGTCATTTCCATCAACCCATAATATTACAAAATCTATTGTATCCATTATCATAGTAAATGTTAGCACTATTAAGCTATCATTTACCTCCTCTCATAAATTAGTTTTATTTAAATTATCTATAAAATTTCATTAGAGTCTTTACATGTTCATCCATCGTTGTTAGTTTTTGCTTTTCATCAAAGTATTTTTTTAACAATTTTCTATTTTTTATTATTTTAATAATTTTATTTTGGAAATCCTTTATATCTCCAGCCTTGAATACGAACTCCTTTGCCGCAGATAACTCTTGAGCACCACCTAAATCACTACACAAAACAGGTACTCCATAAGCTACATACTCAATAGCAACTTGTGGAAGATTGTCTTCCCATATTACCGGCACAATTCCTAAATCTATATTTTCGTAAATTTTTGGTAACTCATTGTGATTATAACCATTTATATGTGTAGCTGACTTTAATTTCCTATTTAATTCTTTTATTTTTTCAACATTTATTTTATCATTTTCATCTTTCATTTTGGCATAACAATAAAAATTAATTTTTTTTGCAATATCATCTGGAAGGTTATTTAATGCTTCAACTAGAAAATCAAATCCCTTTTGCTTATTGAAATATCCCATATAAGCGATATTAAAGTCTTGTGTTTTGTTTTTTCTAATATTTAATTGTCCTATTTCATTTTCTGCAACTTTTGTTCCTATATAATTTGTAAATATTTTTTCTGGTTTTACCCCATATTTAATTGCTATTTCTCTAACTCTGTTTGAAACCGCTAACACAACATCAACATAATCATTTATTGTTTCTACACTTTTTTCTCTATATTCTTTGAAATTACAGTTAAAATCATGAAATTTATATTCTGTTTTTCGTTGTAAATTTTTATTTTTTAATTTTTTCAATAAACTTTTTGCACACCATCTAATTTTTTTATTAATACCAGACATATGTAAAGATTCTGATAATCTATCTATTTTATAAAAAAAAGTAATCTTTCTTTTCGACACAACAGAATTTATACATTTATTGCATAATTTTCCTTCTTGGTAATCTATACAATTTTTTTCATCATTATAAAATAAATTTACCTTTGGGCAACAAAAAAAATAATTGTGCAATGAATAGATAACTTTAGTATTAGGAAAATCTTTTTTTATTTTCAAGCAATTTAATGATAAACCTTCTATATTGTTAAAATGAATAACATCAAATCCACCATGCTCCTTTATGAATTTTTTTAAGACTTCATAATCTTCAACATCAGTTAAATATGTATTAATGTCATCATACATAGCACTGGCTGGTGCTAAACACTTAGAATTTATTAATTTATACGTTTTGCATTTATCACCATAAATGTTTTTTGATTTCTTAATATGTGGCTTATTATTAATTAAATCATAATAAGTACCAGAACTCAAAAAATAAATTTCATTATCTGTATTTTTTAGCAGATAATCAATTAGATTCTTTTGATAAACATTTACTCCGCCGCCTTGATTGGCAGTATTATCAAATTGAGTCCAATTATAGTATAAAATCTTCATTTCAAAATCCTCTTAATTCAAATTTTTTCTAAAAGCTTTTATCATATTTTTTTCCAAAGAACTTTGCTTTTAGAAAACTCCTTCCTTTATTCCACCAATTTATATTTTGCATATCCATAATTGGTATTTCTTCATATATTAAATCTTTTTTATTTATCCAAATATCCAGTAATAATTCAGATATTCTTCCATAAAACCTAGCATGGAATTGGTCATAATCTGTATTGTCTATTCTTTTTTCTAATTCAAATAATATTTCAAATAACCATTCACAATATTTATCTAATATTTCTTTTTTCATTATAAACATATTAAACATATGTGCTGAAGTTCTTTTATGAAGTTTGTCAAACTCTTCTAAATATTCAGGAAATTTTTCTTTTATTATATTTCTGGTTTCATCTAATGGCTCCACATAAAGTGTATGTTTATAATGTTCATACAAATTTTCTATATAATATTTTCTTTTTACTGGTAAAATAATATCAGTATTATTAAAAATTTCATCAGTTTCTTTTAAAGTTAAAATATTTTTAAACTTTTCATCTTCGGTTTTATATCTTTTTTTATTTAATGTAAAGTATCTTCTATAATGTACTAAGCCAATATAATCTGACTTTAAATTTTTCCAAGCCCAATATAGTCCTGTTAGCTCGCAAAAGTAAGGGTTCTTATTTGATATATTTTCCCCTTCATTGTCTCTTTGATAACCAAAACTATCTTTTCCCTCAGCTCCAACATGTAAAGGCAAATACATACTATCAGTAGGCATTTGATATTCTTTATGAGTTGCTACAATTACCTTTATATCTTTCATTTAAACTGCTCCATCCTTATCAATTACTTTTGAAAAAGTTTTAAACAATATTTTTACATCTCTTGTTAAACTGCTACTATTGGCATACTCCCAGTCCATCTTTAGCCTATCTTCAAATGTAATTTTGCTCCTACCTTTTATTTGCCAAGGTCCTGTTATTCCTGGTTTTACTTTTGTTATACCTATGTAATATTCACCCATTTCTTTTTGTTCTCGTGGAAGATATGGTCTTGGTCCAACTAAACTCATATCTCCTTTTAAAACATTAATTAGTTGTGGAAATTCGTCAAGGCTTGTAGCTCTTAATACCTTTCCTACTTTTGTAATTCTTGGGTCACACTTTAATTTTTTATATTTTTTATATTCTTTTCTAGCTTCTTCATTATTTTCTAAATATTCTTTAAGCTTTTCATCTGCATTTACACACATTGACCTAAATTTATACATTCGAAACTGTTTTCCATTTTTGCCTATTCTAAGTTGCTCATAAAATAATGGTCCATCATTTTCTTTTTTAATAATTCTAATTGCCCCCACAACTATTGTTATTGGAATTAATAAAATTACCCCTACAACTCCTGCAATTATATCAATAAGTCTTTTTATAAGTCTATAAGCAATATTTTGTTTTTTTACTTCACCCAAAATAGGTTTTAATTCTTCGTCTTCTTGGTCTTTAAGTAATATTGCCTCATTGTCCGCCATTACTATTATCCCCCTTCTAATAGTTTTGTTTTATACCCTTGAATTTTAATCATGTGCATTATTTATATTTCGTCTATTGTATTCCAGTTTTATTTATAATTTGATTACTTATGTTTTGCACAGTTTCTGAACATGTATAGTCTGTTTGATCAAATAATTCTTCATGTAATTGTTTTACGTTTTCTTCCAAGTTTACAGGCACACCATAATATACCCCACTAATTGTTGACCCCTGTGTTTTTTCTGGCCAACCATTGCTTTCTGATATATTTATATTCATAAGTGTTGGTGCTAATCCAATTATTTCTGTACTACTTATATTTGTAGATATTTTAGGAAGCATAATATTTACAAAGTTAACCAATTGGCTTATACTTAACGATTTTGCTTTTTTAAGCATTGCTTCTAATACTGTTCTCATTCTTTCTGTTCTTTTATAATCTCCACCAGATGTGTAACGAATTCTTGAATATGCTAATGCTTGTACGCCATCTAGTTTATATGTACCTGCTGTTGTTATATGGCTAGAATTATGTCCTGTTACTCTATTATTTTCATCAATATAATTATTTATATATTTTACCTCATCACTAGTTATTTCTAATGTAATTCCACCAAGTGCGTCAACCGCGTCCACAACAGCATCAAAGTTAACTGTAACATATTCTTCTATATTTAAGTCTAAATTTGCATTTAATGTACTTACTGCAAGTTCTGCTCCACCATATGAATATGCATGAGTTACTTTGTCTAAATTTCTTCCTGTAAGTAATAAATATGTATCCCTATAAACAGAAACTAATTTTACTTCATTTGTTTTTTTGTTTATTGAAGCAATTATTATGCAATCACTTCTGTTTCCTCTTCCATAATCATCTGATCTTGAATCTATACCAAATAGAGCAATGTTTCTATAGTTGCTTAATTCATCTGCAACTGCATTATCAATGCTTATTGCATTTAAATCAATTTCTTCTTGATCCATTTTGCCAAGCATACTATAAATATATGTAAATCCTGCAGCTGCAATTGCTGCTACTATTACAACTAGTACTATAAATATTATTAATATTACTTTTAATACTTTTCTTTTTTTAGATTTTGGTTTATTTTCTTTTGCTTTGCTACTTTTATTTTTATTATAACTTGCTTGACTATTTCCTGTTCTATTTTCTCTCATTCTTCTTCCTGAGTTACTCATTTTTACCTCCAAATTTATAGGTTTTAAATACATTTTTGCTTTGCTTTATTTATACATATTTTCATTAATATTATGTAAAAGATTTTTTCCTATTTTCGTTCTTAATTTTATCATTATAAACATGATTTGTAAATACAAAAGTCAATTTTTATCGAAAAAAAGACTTTGGTTTTATCCAAAGTCTTTTTAAGTTGCAACTTTTATTTATTTTTTTCTTTTATTTTATACATTATATTTTCTTGATTTTATAAATGCAAATGCACCTACAGCAATTGTAATAACTGCTATACCAGCTACAATGTATACGTCTGTTTCACCTGTTTGTGGTAAATCTTTTTCTGCGTCATTGATTTGGTTAACACTTACAAGGTTTTCTTTTTGTTCAGCATTATTTACTGGCGCTGCGTTTGTGTTTAGAAGATTTGTGTTAACTCCGTTTGTGTTTGTAACATTTGTGCCGTTATTAGGTTTACCTAAAGTAATTTGAACACCTGATGCATAAGATCTTACCATTGTAAAAAATAAAACTACAAAAATCATAACTATTGAAATTGCAACATACTTCATTGAATTTTTCATAGTATTCTTCCTTTCTTCTTTTGACTATTATTATTATTTGCTTTTTTATTGCAAATATAGCAAGAAAATTATTACATTTTCAATACTAGTATTATTATAAAACTTTTTTCTTATCTTCGTCAACATTTTTTTGAAAATTTTGTCGAATTTTTTGTAACTTTAAAATTTTTTGCCCATATTTCAAGGTTTGCAATCTTTACAAATATTCTATTGGTACTATATAATTTTTTTCATCTAATGCATGTATGTCTTTACTTAAACAAATAACTACACCATTTGGTGAGTTCATTTCAAATTTATTTACTACATCAAAATTTTTAATTGCATCTTTTCCTGGATTAGCACTTTTTTTAATTTCTACTGGGTAAATATTATCTTGATCTATTATTAATAAATCAATTTCTTTTTGATTATTATCTCTGTAGTAATATAAGTGTAATCTAGTGTCTCTACCATTATTGTTATATGATTTTATTATTTCCGACACAACATATGTTTCAAAAATAGCTCCTGCATATGCACTTCTTTCCAATGTTCTGGCATCTAAATATCCAGCTAAATAACATGCAAGGCCCGTATCCATAAAATATATTTTTGGTCTTTTTACAGCTCTATTTGTTGTATTATTTGAATATGGCTGAAGAAGATATACTAAAAATGTATTTTTTAATATAGATAACCATTCGTCCACTGTTTTTGCATCTATTCCTACGTCATTTGCTATTTCACTTGCATTGTACTCCTGAGCAGTTCTTGCAGCAACTGCCGAAATAAATTTTAAAAACTTTATTTCATCTTTTACATTTATTAATTTTCTTATATCTCTTTCTATATATGTTTTAATATATGATGAATAAAAGTTTTCTAAGTCGTTTTCTTGCCCATTATATAACGCAGGATAACTTCCTTTTAAAATTCTGTCAAAAACTTTTTCTAATACTTCATATGGCAATTTCTCTTTTTGCTTTAATAAGTCTATATTTGGAATAAAGCATTCTTCACTTTTTCCATAAATTTCTCTAGTTGATAAAGTGTTTAGCTCTAAAATTCCAATTCTACCTGCAAGTGACTCTGAGGCTTCTTTCATTGTTTGAAATACCTGTGAACCTGTTAAATAATACATTGTTCCAGCTTTTTTGCCATCTCCAAACATTTCATTTTTTCTTGCTTCATCTACCTTTATTTTTATATATGATAATAAATTTGGAGCATATTGAAATTCATCGATAATTAATGGAGCTTCATGACTTCTTAAAAAGGTTTCTGGATCTTCTATAGCATTTGCTCTTTCAATCATATCATCTAGGGTTACATAATTTATTTTGTTTTGACTGATTGTATTTATATATTCTAGCAAAGTGCTTTTTCCTGTTTGCCTTGCTCCTGTAACTAAAATTACTGGAACTTTTCCAATCATTTTTTCAATTTCTTTTTCCAAATTTCTATTAATATATTTCATATAAGGCATCAATCCTTTCTTTTGGCCCTAAACACATACTTTGCTATGAAATTAATTTTTAGGTTGCTTTATACAAATTAGGAATTGCATTCCGAATTTGTATAAATTATATCATGATTTTAGTTTAATTGCAAGCTAAGCATAGCAAATTGTGAAGAAAATGTAGAAGAATATTTATATCACACATTAAACTTAAATTCAACTATATCGCCATCTTGCATTACATAGTCTTTGCCTTCTAGTCTAATTAGTCCCGCTTCTTTTGCTTTTTGATAGGAGCCTAAGCGTACTAAATCATCATAAGACACTATTTCCGCTTTTATGAAGCCTCTTTCAAAGTCTGTATGTATTTTCCCAGCAGCTTGTGGAGCTTTTGTTCCTTTTTTTATTGTCCAAGCTCTTACTTCCTTTTTGCCTGCTGTTAAGAATGACATAAGCCCTAGTAAATCATAGCTTGCTTTTATTACTTTGTCTAAGCCAGATTCATCAAGTCCCATAGCTTCAAGCATTTCTTGTTTTTCTTCGCCCTCTAAGCTAGATAGCTCTTCTTCTATTTTTACACATAGAGGAACCACATCTGAGCCTTCTGCTTTTGCATATTCTTTTACTTTTTTTACATAGTCATTTTCTGTTCCTATATCTTTTTCTGATACATTTGCTACATATAGTATTGGCTTCATTGTTAATAAAAATGCATCTTTGACCATTTCTTTTTCATCATCATTTAAGTCAAGTGTTCTTGCTGGTTTTCCTGCTTCTAGGTGATCTCTTATTTTTTTGAATAAATCTTCTTCTGCAAAATATTTTTTGTCACCTTTTGCAAGCTTTGCAGCTCTTTCTATTCTTTTATTTACTGTTTCTAAGTCTGCTAACACTAGCTCTAAATTTATGGTTTCTATGTCCCTTATTGGGTCCACGCTTCCGTCAACATGCACTATGTTTGAGTCATCAAAACATCTTACTACTTCTACTATTGAATCTGTTTCTCTTATATGCGATAAGAATTTGTTTCCTAATCCTTCGCCTTTGCTTGCTCCTTTTACTAAACCTGCTATATCAACAAATTCAATTATTGCGTGTGTTATTTTTTCTGTATCGTACATTTTGCCAAGTGCATCTAGTCTTTCATCTGGTACTGGTACAACTCCCACATTTGGTTCTATTGTGCAGAATGGATAGTTTGCACATTCTGCACCTGCATTTGTTATACTGTTAAATAATGTACTTTTTCCTACGTTGGGTAGGCCGACTATTCCTATTTTCATTTATTCCTCCTTGCTAGCCTTAGCATACTTCTTAAGTGTATTATACACCATCGCATTTACTGTTCCTGGTATATCTTTTTTGCCTGCTGGAACTCCTGTTAATATTTCTATTCCTTCATCTATGTTTGACACTGCATAAATGTGGAATTTGCCGTTTTTTACTGCGCTAACTACTTCATCATCTAGGTTTAAGTTTTGAATATTTTGTTTTGGGATGATTACTCCTTGATTTCCTGTTAATCCTTTTAGTTTGCAAATTTCATAATATCCTTCTATTTTTTCATTAACTCCACCTATTGCTTGAATCTCTCCTTTTTGGTTTACTGAGCCAGTTGTGGCAATTCCTTGATTTATTGGAACTCCTGCTAAGTTTGAAAGTAATGCATAAAGTTCTGTACTTGATGCACTATCTCCATCTACTCCATTGTATAATTGTTCAAAACATATACTTGCTGTAAGTGAAAGTGGCATATCTTTGGCAAATTTTTCGCCTAAGTACCCATTTAATATAAGTATACCTTTTGAATGTGATGAGCCAGATAGTTCAACTTCTCTTTCAATGTCTATTATTCCTTTTTTGCCAGTGTAAGTATTTACTGTTATTCTTACTGGTTTTCCAAATGAATAATCTCCAATTGTCATTACTGTTAGACCATTTATTTGTCCAACTTTTTCGCCTTCTGTATCTATTAAAAGTGTGCCTTCTTTTATCATTTCTGTGTACTTTTCGTCGTATTTCTTTTGTCTATTTTTTCTTTCTTCTAATGCTTTATCTATATAATCTGCTGTAACAACTTTTGCTTTATCTAATCTTGCCCATGTTGCTGCTTCTGCAATTACTTGAGCTAAATCTCCAAACCTTGTAGATATTCTATTTTGGTTTGTTGAAACCCTTGTTGAATATTCTGCAAGTCTTGCTACTGCAAATTTATCTAAATGTGGAAGTTCATCATCTTCACAATATCCATGAACAAATCTAGCTAAGTCTTGTAGATTTTTTTCGTTTAATGGAGCATCATCTTCAAATTCTACTTTTATTTTGAATAATTTTCTAAAGTCATTATCTACTGAAAGTAGTGTTTGATATACATTTTCATTTCCTATTATTATAACTTTTAAATCAAGTGGAATTGGCTCTGGTTTTAAGGATACCATTACCATTGATGATTTTTGATCCATTGAATTATCTATGCCAAGCTCTTTATTTCTTAATACCTTTTTTAGGTTATCATAAACTGCTGGATTTGTAAGCAAATCGTTTGCTTGGAATATGATGTAACCACCATTTGCCTGATGTAAAAGTCCTGGTCTTATCATTGTGTAATCTGTTTTTAATACACCATAATAGTTTTCATACTCTAGTCTACCAAAAATATTGCTAAATGAATAGTTGCTATCCATTATAACAGGTGCACCTTCTGTATGGCTATTGTCAATAAATAAATTTACTCTATAATTATCCCAAGGCTTAGTTTCTATAACTCTTGGTCCTGGTTGTTCTTGAGGCTTTTTATCTTCACTAATGAATTTTGAAATATTTCTTAGTATGTCTTTTTTTACACCATCTAAGAATTTATTTATTTTTTTATTTCTCTTAAATTTTGATTTTACAAAGGCAATATGACCTTCTATTGAAAGTGTTGCAATACTTGATTGCCATTCATTTACCTTTTTTTCTGATTCTTGCTCTATTTCTTTTATTTTACCTATTACTTGTATTATTTGTTCTTGGACAATGGTTGATTTGCTTTCATAATCTTGCTTTAATTTATCATCTAATTTGTCAAAGTCTTCTTCTTTTATAACTTTACCATCAAGCATTGGCATCATGTATATACCTGTGTCTGATGCTTTTACTTGGAAGCCATATTTTGCAGATTGTGTGTTTAAGTCTTCTAATAACTTATTTCTTTTATCTTGATATTTTTGAACTATAACATTTTTCTGTTTTTCAAAATCATTGTTATTAAAAGTGCTTTTAAGCTCTACTTTTATATCTTTTATAAACTTATCCATACTGTCTTTAAATTCTTGTCCCCCACCTGCTTGAAAAGGTATAGCTACTGGCTCATTTGGATTTTCAAAATTGTATACATAGCACCAGTCCTGTGGCACTTTTTTGTTTTTGCTTATTTTGTTTAAATAGTTTTTGGTATACATTGTTTTTCCTACACCTGAAGGTCCTTCTAGGTAAAGATTGTATCCATTTACATCTACATTTAGGCCAAATTTTAATGATGATATTCCTCTTTCTTGACCAATACCATCATAATTTCTTTCAAGCTCCTCTGTTGTAACAAATTTAAAAATGTCTGGATTACATTTGTATTTTAATTTTTTCCATGATACTTCATTTGTATTTTTCATATCAATTTTCTTTCCTTTCTAAAATCTTTTGTTTTATTATGTGCAAATTTATATATAATATGTCATTAAAACAGCATTTCCGCCGTCTTTATAGTATCCATTTCTTTTGCCAACCACTTGAAATCCATATGTTTTGTATAATTTAATTGCTGGCAAGTTGTTTTCATTTACTTCAAGATTTATTTTTTCCATTTCATGCATATAGGCATATCTTAAAATGTAGCTTAGCATATTTGAAGCAAATCCTTGATTTCGTTTGTCCCTTTTTGTTACTATATTCATTATTTCCATTTCTTCAAAAACTGTTCTAAATCCTGCAAAGCCATATATGTCTTCATTTTGCTTTATTACAATATATTTTGAGTCATTATAGTCATCTTGCAAAACATCATATGTCCAAATATTTGAAAACATTGAATAGTTTAATTTTATATTTTCTAAGTCTGTATAACTCATTTCTAAAATGGATATATCGTCTGACTTACCTTCTTTTTGTCTTTGAGCTTGTGGCTTTCTTAAATACATTGGCGTAAGTGAGTCGGAATCTCCATATATGCCCATTTTGTATCTATTTAAGGCTGCCATACCTACACCAATTGCAAGTGGTCCAATATTGTTTAAATATTCATGTTTGTTAACATCTTCGCTATTTGCTTTTTCAACTGAAGCTCTGGCTAAGTAAAGTTGCTCTATTCTTGCAATATCTATGCCTTTTCTCAAAGCTTTATCTTCATTTGATAAATCTTTCTTTACGTTGTTTTGGATATTTGCATCATTGCTAACACCTGCAATATCTCCTAAAAAATATATAGGAAGTTTTAGATTATCTATATATGTAATTGCATCAGATAATTGCATTACTTCTGGATTCTTGTAGATTGAGAAAAATCCTTTTTTCATTTTATATATTGCAAAATACACGTTGTCGTTTCTGGCATCTAAAATTGAAATAAATTCTCCTTCACCTTTTTTGGCTACACCTAAGTAAGCTAAAGCCTCTAATGAATTAACTCCAACTACAGGGATATTTTTTGCATCTGCAAATGCTTTTGCGGTAGCTATGCCAATTCTAATTCCAGTAAAAGAACCTGGGCCAACTGAACAAGCTATTAGTCCAATATCGTCCAATGTTAAGCCAGCTGTTTTAAAAAGTTCATCAATCATTGGCATTAATGTTTCCGAATGTTCTTTTTCACTAAAATTATGCATTTCTTTTATTATTTTGTTATCTTCAAATATAGCTACTGAGCATATGCTTGATGATGTGTCTATAGAAAGTATTTTCATATATAGCTCTTCTCCTTTTAGTCTTTGCAAGTCAAAAATAAAGTGAACAATATTTTTATGTTCTTTATTTGCTTTTTCGACTTTTTTTGCTATATATGTTATATAATAGTAATTGCTAAAAGTCAAGATATTATACACAAAAATGACATTCTAAAAGTGTATTTTAGGATGTCATTTTATTATAAATATAGAATTTTAATTCGTTGTAATATGTATATTTTCTATATCTGTTTTAAGTTCTCTTTGAATTATATTTTGCACTTGTGCGACTTGCTCTGTAGTAAGCCCTTTGGCTTTTATTACTACATTTACGCTTGGGCTATTTACAAAAACAACTGCATTTTCAAAGCCCTTTGTTTCAAATAAATTTTCTACTACCATTATGGCATTTTTTGTATCGTTTATATTTTTTATTTCATTTTCTGCAATGTCTTTTTGCTCTGATGAAATTTTATCGTTCTCCAAAATATTGGTATATGTTTCTATCATTTGTGAATACATTGTTTCTCTTTCTAGTTTTGAACGAGTAAAATAGTCATTGCTTGAGGCATTAGTGCTTGCTTCTTGGGCTTCCCCATTTGTATTTTGCTGACTTTGACTTGTATTTACTTGTCCTTGACTCATATTTTCTTGAGTTTGACTTGTATTTACTTGATTATTGTTTTCAGAGCCATCCGCTTGAGTTGGTGCGTTTGAGTCTACTACTTCCGAATTTGATTCAACTGTTTCATTTGCCATTGGTGCATTTGGATCTACTTCATTTGTGTTTGCTTCAGTTGTTTCATTTAGTGCATTTTGTTCGTTTGTGCTTTCTTGAGCATTGTTAAGCTCATTTTCATTTGTGCTATTTCCATCAACAGCATTAGCACTAACAAGTTGTGCATCCCCTAAACTCGCTAACAGCATATTTTCATTTTCATGATTATTTGTATAATTCATGTATCCAGCAGTCATTAGCATTAGAGCAAGCGCTAAAATTACCACTTGATTTTTCTTCATAATCTTTTTAATTCCAATGTTTTTAGTTTTATCTCCTAAATATTTAATCATAATCTTCCTCCTACAACGCCAAAATTCTAATTATTTTTCAACTCAATTGCTCATTTTAAATACCTGTATCTTATGCGTAGCTAGTCCCGTTGCCGCTTCTACTGCTTGAACAATTGCAGTTTTTACCTCGGCATTATCTGCGCCTTCTGCTGTAATTATTGCTCCTTCTATTTTTGGACTTATTATGCTTTGTGTTACAGGCTCCCTATTTCCACTACTGTCTTCTTTATATATAACTTCTTTTTGACTGTCATTTTCTTCAACTGTTCTGCTTCCACCTGCTGAGTCTGTTTCTGTTGTATTACTTGATTTTACATTTTCATTGTAAATTGGCACATATGTGCTTGTTTGTGAATATGTAAGTAATACTTTTACTTTTCCTACACCTGCTATATTTGATAAAATATTAGCTAATTTTTCTTCATTTTCATCATAATTTGCATCTGATGAAACTTGTACTACAGTATTATCATTTTCTGCATCTGGTACTGAATTGCTGCTTTGAGACCATTTATCTCCATTCCATATATAATTAATTGCTACAATGGTTATGGCTAGAATTACTATAAATACCAAAATATTTTCAATTTTCTTTTTGTTATTGCCATCATTTTTTGAAAACATTTTCTTTAGTTTTTCTGAAAGCATTTTTTACCTCCTAGTTTATTTATTATTTATATATTGTAACCTTATTAATTTTCATGAGATAGTAATATTCTTTTCTTTTACATTATACGTTTCGCTCAAATATTCTTTTAATTCTTTTTCTTTGCTAGTTGGAATTCCTTTTACAACTTGATCTTTTATGTTATTTGTTTTTTCTCCTATTTGCACTTCATTAATAATTACAGTATTTACACTACTATTAAAATTAGAATTGACTCCCTCATTATTTTTTGTTTCTTCACTCTCATTTGCCTTGCTATCACTATTACTAGCCTTCTTTCTGTTTTCTAACTCATCATCTTCTTTTAGCTCATATATTCCTGTTATACTAATTTTTAGTACCTCATAATTTTCGTTGGTTTGTAATTCTACATTTTCACATCCATAACCTTTGTTGTTTAATTTTGAAATTACATCCTGCTTTAAATTGCCTATATATAAATTTGTGATTTCATCTTCATTAGTTTTGTCTAAACTTGTTGTAGTGTTTTCTAAAGATATGTTAAATTCATCTAAATTTAAATCAATATTTTTTCCTACAACTGGGCTAATTACAGCAAATAGCACATACACTCCAATTATTATTTTTATATATTTTTTGTTTTTGCCTTCTGGTAAAAGCATTTGTAAAATTGTTCCTATAATTACGGCAAATATTATTTGCTGAGCCCATGAGCTAATAAATGATACCATTGTTCTACCTCATTTTTTATAAAATTATATTTATTGTAAAAGCTATACAGTCTGTCTAAAATTAATTGATATGCTTATTACCCATACATCAGTCCACTATTTGAAATTTTCATAACTATAGCTATTCCTATTATTAGCATTGCTGTTAGTGCAAACATTACCGCTAAAAATATTTTAAAAGTGCCTCCCATTTGCTCTAATATTCCAACTACTTTTTCATCTGCAATTGGTTCGCATAGTGCGGCTCCTAAATAATATGTAACTGCAAGTACTGCGAGCTGAACAATTGGTTTTATGCAGATTGCAAGTATTACAACTATTCCTACAACTCCTACCGCATTTTTTATAATATTGCTGCAACCCATTATTGTGTTTACTGCATCTCCCAGTATGCTTCCTATAACTGGAACTACTGATGAAATGGCTGTTTTTGCTGCTTTTGCAGTTACTCCGTCAATGCTTGATGTGAGTCCTCCTTCAAGTGAAGTAACACTAACAAACAATGTTAAGACTGTCCCTAATACCCACACCATACTTGAATTTAAAAATTTTGATAGTTTTCCTACTTGCGCTTGATCTGATATTTTTGAAATTATGCCCAGTGCTGTTGATACAAGTGCTATTGGTATTAAAATATTTGTTAAAAAATTGCTAATAAACGTTATAAGTAATAGTAAAATTGGCTGAAGCATTCCCGAAGACACCACATTTCCAGTTGTTATCATGAGAGTAATCATTAGTGGTATAAGCGTATTTGCAAATCCTGTTAAGTTTTGAACTGCCTGTTTCATTTCTGTTATAATACTTGAAAAGTTCGCCATAACCATTGTTATTATAAGTATGTATTCTATGTAATAAGCAATTTTTGAAACATTTTCATTTCCTAAATTTTCACTAATTGCTTTTAAAATGCTATGAATTATAACTACCACCATAACACTTGCAATTGTTGTAAGTGCAGTTTTTACATTGTCTCCTAGAAGTGAAAATACAATGTTCATAATTGTATTATTGTCTATGTTCCCACTTATGCTTTGTTTAAAAAGCTCTGACATATCTATATTTCCAAATGTGTCTTTTGTGTATTTTTTTGAGTCTGATAAAAATGTTGAAATTCCTAGTGCATCTGTTTGCGAGGAAATTATTTCTTCTTGTGAGGTTGTACTTGATGCTAACTTTATTGGTTCATTTTGCTTTACAAAATCTGTTTTAGATGTTAACGTGTCTATATTGGAGGCTTTGGCTGTAGTTGGTACTAAATATGTAATTATTGCAATTAAAATTACTATGTAGAATTTTTTCATTTTTCACCTCATTTCTTTTAAACGCAATTATTTTTCACCTACGGTAAAATCTTTACAACTGTATCAACAAGTGCATTTATAATTGGAATTGACATTGAAATTATTATTATTTTTCCACCAATGTCTACTTTGCTTGCAATTGCGCTTTCTCCTGAGTCTTTACATATGCTTACTGCAAATTCTGTAAGTATTGCTATTCCTGTTATTTTTATTAATATTACTAAAAATTCGCTATTTATGTTTGTCTTGCTAGATATACTTTTTATCATATCTATTATTCCCGAAAGTGTTCCAGATGCTAAAGTAAGTATAAGCACTCCTGCAATTATTGAAGCATATATTGCAAATTCTGGCCTATATTGTTTTAGTATTACAATTATTATTACAGCTATAAAGGCTATTCCAATTATTTTTATAATATCCATTTTTCCATCCCCACTTTCACTTTTATCTTTTTTGAAAATTTAGGAGGTTTTATATTTTTTACTTGTAAATAGGCATGAAAGTTTTTATTATTATTACAAGTCAAACATGGTCCTTACTGTTGTAAATAATGAGCTTACTTCTTTTATGACCATTGAAAGTACAATTATAAGACCTGCAAGAGTTGTCATCATTGCTTGGTCTTCTCTGCCTGCCCTAACTAGTACTTGGTATAAAACCGCAACTAATATGCCTATAGCTGCTATTTTAAATAATAAATCTATGCTCATTTATTTACCTCCATTTAATAATTTTTTGGCAATATATGTTCTCGAAAATATTTTCTAAAACAATTATTATAAAGTTTTACTTAAATCAAAATAATCACCAAAGCTAGTCCAATAGTAGCACCTAATGTTTTATATAATTTTTCGTTTTTTAACTTTTCATTTTCAGCATCTTTTATTTGGACATCTAAAAATTTGCAAGTCAACTTAATTTCACTAACTTGTCCATCTATGTCTGTTTTGCCAAGCATTTTTGCTAGTCCTTTTATTATGTCTTTATCTTCTTTTGTAAAATTATTGTTTGAATTTTCTACTGCATTTTCCCAGGATTCTCCTGCTGACTCATTTTCCATTGCTTTTGAAGAATTATGAAAAATCTCTCCTATATTTTCTTTCACTTTATGTGATATTTCTTCAAAAACATCTGGAATTGGCTCATATGTAAACTTTATTTTTTCTTCAAAAAAGTTTAGCGCTTTTCTCATTTCTTTCAAATCTCTAAGCCTATTTGAGAATTTTTTTGACATTAGCAAGCCTACATAACTTGTCCCGAAGCAAAATTGCTCCTAAAAATATGTATTTAATAATAATCATTTGTATTTTCCTCTTTTCTTTTGTTAATAATTAATTATAAGAATTTTGCCACTTTTCTAAAAAAATAAATTGTAGCAATTCATATAATTAATTTCATTTATACTATATATATTCAATATGTTTATTTTTAGACCAACTTTCCATCTACAGTTTTATACATATTTCTATCTAAATAATAAACTTTTGCTATTTTTCCCCTGTTTTCAAGAAAAATTATCCTTTTAAATAATTTTTCTTCGTATAATTTGTTAAGTGTTTCATTTTGTCTTAGCTCTGAAATATCTGAACCATGTGCTGTAAATATCCCCTTTACTCCTGAACATATTCCATAATTTATAGCTTCCAAATCTCCCTCTGTTCCTATTTCATCTGCCACAATAACTTGTGGTGCCATTGTTCTTACAGCAATTTTCATTCCAATACTTTTTGTAACATTGTCCATTACATCTGTTCTTAGACCAACATCATTTTGTGGAATGCCCTTATACATTGATGCAATTTCTCCTCTTTCATCAATTAAAGATACGGTAAAGCCCATATTGCTTATATTTCTTACTAAATCACGAAGCACGGTTGTTTTACCACAGCCAGGTTTTGAAACGATTAAAGTATTATTAATCTCTAAATTACATATATTATTATTACCTCTTTTTGTTACAACTTCTTTTAAAATTTCATCACTTGCTCCAATTATTTCTCTTGCAATTCTAAAGTTCAAAGAAGATACATAATTTACATTTGTAATCTTTCCATCCTTCATTGCCACATTACCAGTAATACCAACCCTATGTCCACCTTGCAACGTTATGTAGCCATCGCAAATTTGGCTTTGATAAGAATAAATAGAATTATTGCAAAGAGATTGTAAAATATTTAAAATTTCGGTTTGAGAAACAACATGGTCTAAAATATCTTCTTTTCCTTCTGGATATTTTAAAATAACCGGTCTATTTACTCTTATTCTAATCTCTTCTATTGTATTTTCATTTATGCTGTAACAAATATCTCTTGATAGAACTCTAGTAATTGCACGCAAATCTGACATAACATTCTCCTTAAAAAAATAAGTAGCCTATATTAAATATATGCTACTTATTTTTATTTATTACTGTTCATTTAACTAATATGGTCTTTCCATTGAACTTTTTTTAAATTAATTTATTCTGCCCAATTAGTGTAAACATTCATTACATCATCTAAGTCTTCTAGGTTGTCTATTAATCTTTGCATTTTTTCTGCAGCTTCATCATCTAATTCAACTGTTGTTGTTGGTACCATTCTTACTTCTGCTTGAACAAATTCTAAACCATTATTTTCTAATGCTTCTCTAACTTTTGAAAAGTCTTTTGG
>CALXZV010000004.1 GCA_944393335.1 uncultured Clostridia bacterium
ATAAATTATTTTTGTTATACAAACCAAAGGAGGTGCAAAAACATGGCAGGAAAAGATTCAAAGAAAGAAGAAGCAAAAGAGATTATCATCAAATTACAAATTCCAGCAGGAAAAGCTACACCAGCTCCACCAGTTGGACCAGCATTAGGTGGTAGTGGTGTTAACATTATGGACTTCGTAAAACAATTCAATGATAGAACAGCAAAACAAGCAGGTTTAATCATACCAGTTGTTATTACAGTTCATAAAGATAAATCTTTTGACTTTATAACAAAAGAACCACCAATGGCTGTATTAATTAAAAAAGCAGCTAAAATTGAAAAAGGTTCAGGAAAGCCAAACAGAGAAAAAGTAGCAAAACTTTCAAAAGCACAAGTTGAAGAAATTGCTAAAACAAAAATGCCAGACTTAAATGCTGCTTCATTAGAAGCTGCAATGAGCATGGTTAAAGGTACTGCTCGTTCAATGGGTGTTACAGTTGAAGAATAGTATGTTAAAATTCGCTAATTGTGATTAATAAAATTAGTGTATACTATAGTAACAGCTAAAAAAGAGCAAAATTAATTAATTGGGAGAGCAAGGGAAAAGCGTATTTTAAGAATAAAAGCTTTTAGCTCGATAAAACCAAAGGAGGTAAAAATGAAAAGAGGAAAAAGATATCAAGATAGTGCAAAACTTGTTGATTCTAAAAAATTGTATTCTGCAAAAGAAGCAATTGAAATAATCGAAAAAATGCCTAAAACAAAATTCGACCAAACTGTTGAATTACACGTTAAATTAGGTGTTGATTCAAAACACGCAGACCAACAAGTTAGAGGAACAGTAGTTCTTCCAAATGGAACAGGTAAAACATTAAGAGTATTAGTATTCGCAAAAGGACCTAAAGCTGAAGAAGCAAAAGCAGCAGGAGCTGACTTTGTAGGTGGAGAAGAATTAATACCAAAAATTCAAAAAGAAAACTGGTTTGATTATGACGTAGTAGTTGCAACACCAGATATGATGGGCGTTGTAGGACGTTTAGGTAAAGTATTAGGACCAAAAGGCTTAATGCCAAACCCAAAATCAGGAACAGTAACAATGGATGTTACAAAAGCCGTAAATGAAATTAAATCTGGTAAAGTTGAATACAGATTAGACAAAAACAATATTATACATTTAGGCTTTGGAAAAGTTTCATTTGGCGCAGACAAATTATTAGAAAACTATGATGTAATTATGGCTGCAATTATAAAAGCTAAACCAGCTGCAGCTAAAGGACAATACATTAAGAGTGTTTCTATTGCACCAACAATGGGACCTGGTTTGTATATAGACCAAAAATAATTTATAATAGCCATAGACAGTAGGCGTAAAATTAAGTCCTACCGAGGCCAATAAGGAGAATGAGAGTTCAACCTATTAGTCTCGAAAAAGGCTATATAGGTTGATTTTTATGTTATATAAAAATTATTACAAAGCATTTGTAAAAGCAAATTTTTAGGAGGTGAAAACTAAAATGGCAAACAAAGACGTTATAGCAATGAAAGAAGCAAAAGTAAAAGAATTAGCAGATCATATTAAAGATGCAAAGCTAGTACTTTTAGTAGATTACAGAGGAATAACTGTTGAAGCTGATACAAAATTAAGAAAAGACATTAGAGAAGCAAATGGAGAACTTAAAGTTATCAAAAATAACATTATAAAAAGAGCTCTTGATGCAAATAATGAATCTGGCTTAGATGATGTATTAGAAGGACCAACAGCTGTAGTATCAGCAAAAGAAGATTATTTACAATCTTTAAAAGCAATTTACAAATTTACAAAGGATCATGAAAATTACAAAATCAAAGGCGGAATGCTTGATGGAAAAGTAACAAGCGTTGAAGAATTAATTACACTTGCTCAATTACCATCAAGAGAAGAACTTCTTGCAAAACTTGCTGGAAGCTTACTTGGAACTATTTCAAAACTTGCTGTTGCACTTGACCAAGTTAAGAGCAAAAAAGAAGCAGAAGGTGACGCTCCAGTAGCTGAAGAAGCACCAAAAGCAGAAGTTACAGAAGAAGTAAAAGCATAATTAAAAATGCTTTAAATCTTCAAAAATTTCAAATCATTAGTTAATTATAAAATTTGAAAATTAAACAATGAAAACAAATTAAAAAATTAGCAGATAAACTGCAAAATAAGTGAATAGCCAATTCACAAAGCAAAATGTTTTAAAACATTTACAAAAAGAAAATCAAAGATTTTCTAAATTAATAAAAATTTAAAGGAGGAAATTTAAAATGGCAAAAGTTGATGAATTATTAGAATCTATAGACAGCTTAACAGTAGTTGAATTAGCTGACTTAGTAAAGAAAATTGAAGAAAAATATGGAGTATCTGCAGCAGCAGTTGCAGCACCTGTAGCAGGTGGAGCAGCAGCAGGAGCAGCTGAAGAAAAGAGCAACTTCAATGTTGTATTAAAAGAAGTAGGAGCAAACAAAATCCAAGTAATCAAAGTAGTTAGAGACGCTACAGGATTAGGATTAAAAGAAGCTAAAGACTTAGTTGATGGAGCTCCAAAAACAGTTAAAGAAAACGTAGCAAAAGCTGACGCTGAAGAAATGAAGAAAAAATTCGACGAAGCTGGCGCAACAGTTGAATTACAATAATTCTTGTAAATTAAAGGCGGGTCTTAAATGGCTCGCTTTTTTCAGTTGGGGACGGTCCTAAATCGAAAAATATTATTTCTATTTAAGTTTCGTTCCTGCTTGAAAATATTTTCGTTTTAAGACCGTCCCCAAGTGAAAAAAATATTTTCGATTTAGGACCGTCCCCAACTGAAAAAAACTTGACTTATTTTGATATAAGTTATATCATTAATGCATATTAATTAACTAACTACACACTTAAGTGTATAAGGGGGAAACATGAAAATACTATTAGACGCAATGGGTGGAGACAATGCTCCAGATGCCAATATAAAAGGTGCAGTAAGCGCAATAAATGAAGTAGAAGCAGAAGTTGTACTTATAGGCAAAGAGGATGTTATAAGAAGTAAAATAAAAGAATTTTACGGCAAAGAAGTGGAAGAAATTTCTCCAAGATTAAAAATACATAATGCAACAGAAACAATAGAAATGGAAGATGTACCTACACAAGCAATAAAAAACAAAAAAGATTCTTCAATGGTTGTAGGATTTAATATGTTAAAACAAGGAGACGGCGATGTATTTATATCTGCCGGTAATTCTGGTGCGCTTTTAACAGGAGCTACACTTTTAGTTGGAAGAATTAAAGGTGTAGATAGACCAGCACTAGCAGGAATTTTGCCTTCATATCATGGAAGGTTAGTTTTAATGGATTGTGGTGCAAATACTAACTGCAAGCCAATAAACCTTTTGCAATTTGCTCAAATGTCTAGCATATACATGCATAACACATTAGGCATAGAATCACCAAGAATAGGCCTTTTAAATATTGGAACAGAAGAAACAAAAGGAAATGAGCTTGTAAGAAATTCATATAAATTGCTTACAAAATATGCTAAAGACCTAAACATTAATTTTATAGGAAATATGGAAGGTAGAGAGGCATTTTTAGGCACGGTAGATGCCATTATAGCAGATGGATTTACAGGAAATGTATTTTTAAAAACTACAGAGGGCTTAGGAAAATTGGTTAAAAAGTCATTAAAAGAAAGCTTTATGCATAATATTTTAACTAAATTAGGAAGTATACCAAGCTTACCAGCAATAAAAAGATTTTCAAAAGTAATGGATTACAAGGAATATGGTGGAGCATTATTCCTAGGAGTTCAAAAGCCAGTAGTTAAGGCACATGGAAGCAGTGATGAAAAATTGTTCAAATTTACTGTAAAACAGGCAGAACAATTTGTAAAAAACAAGGCAGTTGACCAATTGACCGAAGTGTATGAATCACAAACAAACAAAGAAAAAATGCAAGAAATAAAAGAATACATAACTGAGCTAGAGGCTAAATAAGGCTTAAAATAGCTAAAAAATTAGCATGATTTATATTTGAAAATTAGTACATTTTTACCAAAATTAAGAAAAAATAAACACGCAAAAAAATATTTCAAAAAATAGCTTGACATTTCCAAAGGAATGTATTATTGTAATTGTATGAATTTACCGCAAATGAGGGGAGGTGAACTTAAATGAGTTCAGAAGAAATATTAGAAAAAGTAAAGAAAATTATAGTTGAGCAACTAGGTGTAGCTGACACAGCAGTAACAATGGAAGCATCTTTCATAGATGATTTAGGTGCAGACTCTTTAGACATAGTTGAACTTATAATGGCATTAGAAGAGGAATTTGATATAGAAATTCCAGATAGCGATGCAGAAAAAGTTGTAACAGTAGGAGATGTTGTTGACTACATAAAAGATCACGTAGCTTAATTTATATAAATTTTTTACGCGTAAAATTAAAACAGTATGGGGAAACCTATACTGTTTGTTTTTATATATAATCAAGATTTCTACTCAACAAATATCATTACATATAAAAATTGACTTGCGATGATTTACAGAAACAAATACAAAAATATATTTCATTAATTATTGTAAATAGGTAAATTTTATAGTATAATATGAAAAGTTAGAAAAGCGCATAAAATAAGCAAATAATTAATGTGACAAAATAAATTTAACATATTATAAGGTGACTTATAAAGTATAAAAAATAAGCCCAAAAGAAATCGAGGAAGCTATGAATATAGAAGAAATAGAAAAAAGCATAAACTATAAATTTAAAAATGAAGAACTTTTAAAAACAGCATTAACACATATTTCATATGCAAACGAAAATAATGTGGAAAGCTATGAAAAACTTGAATTTTTAGGAGATAGCATATTAGAGTTTATTTCAAGCAAATACTTATTTAATACATATGAAAACCTAACAGAGGGTGAGCTTACAAAAGTTAGAGCACAAGTAGTTTGTGAAGATAGTTTAAAAGAAGTTGCAAAAAAACATAAATTTTACGATTACATTTTAGTTGGAAAAAGTGAAAAAGTCAGTGGTGGAAATAAAAAAGATGCCATTATGGCAGATTGTGTAGAGGCGGTTATAGCAGCAATTTATTTTGATGGTGGACTAAATGAGGCAGAAAAATTTATAATAGAAAATTTAAAAGAAGCAATTGAATATGCAACAGCACATATAGGTATGAAAGATTATAAAACAGTTCTTCAAGAAAAATTGCAAAAACATGGAGATGTGCATATTGAATATCAAATCATCAAAGAGGACGGCCCAGACCATGATAAAACTTTTACAGCAGAAGTAAAATGCAATGGTAAAGTTTTGGCAATAGGAAAAGGCAAAAGCAAAAAATCAGCAGAAATGCAAGCAGCTAAAACAGCACTAGGAGAGTAAAACTTTAAGATTAAGGTAAAAACATAAACACCAAAATTTGCTTTAATTGAATGATCCCAATTATGCTTTAGCTTTGAAAATACAAAAGAAAATTAAAACAGAAAGATAGGGTGAGAATTTTTAGTCAGAAAGGAAGGCTAGTATGAAAAAGGAATATATTATACCAATTTTTGTACCAAACTTAGGATGTCCAATGGCATGCACATTTTGCAGTCAAAAAAAGATTACAGGACAAGAAACAAATGTAAATGCTAAAGATGTAAAAGAAACAATAGAATATTATTTAAAAAATTTTAGGGATAACAATAAGTATGTAGAAGTAGCCTTCTTTGGTGGCAGTTTCACAGGAATTAGTGAGGAAAAGCAAAAAGAATTATTGGGGGCAGCATATGAATACATAAAGGCAAAAAAAGTAAATAGTATTAGACTTTCTACAAGACCTGACTACATAAATAAGCATATACTAAAAATGCTTAAAAAATATCGTGTAAAAACAATTGAATTAGGAGTACAATCTTCTAATGATTACATATTAGCAAAAAGTAAAAGAGGACATACATTTAAAGATGTCATAAAAGCCTCAAAATTAATTAGACGATATGGCTTTAGATT
Source organism: uncultured Clostridia bacterium (assembly GCA_944393335.1). Lineage (GTDB taxonomy): Bacteria > Bacillota > Clostridia > TANB77 > CAG-508 > CAG-793. The sequence continues at coordinate 5,976 of CALXZV010000004.1, forward strand.
AGGACATCAAATGATGGTGGGCTTGCCAGAAAGCACAGAACTAGATGAAATAAATACAGCCAAAGATTTAATTAAATTAAAACCAAAAATGGTAAGAATTTACCCTGTTTTAGTTATAAAAGGCACAGAACTTGCCAATGAATATAAAGATGGTGAATACACACCGCTTACAGTAGAACAAGCTGTTGAACGTTGCAAAGAAATAATTTATATGTTTAGAAAGAAAAACATTGATGTTATAAGAGTTGGACTTCAAAATACAGATGAAATAACTGATCCTAAAAAAGAAGGCAGCGAAGTTTTAGCAGGACCTTATCACCCAGCATTTAGACAACTTGTTGAAGACAGCATGTGGTATGATAGCATTGCTGAAAAAATAAAGCAAATAAACATGAAAGTTAAAGAAGTTGAAATAACAGTTAACCCAGAGTCAGTAAACAATGTAATAGGGCACAAAAAAGAAAATTTGAATAAATTAAAAGAAATGTATGATGTGGATATAGTTGTTAAGCCTGATGAAAATATGAAACCGGGCAAGTTTGAAATTAATGTAGTAGAAACTTATAAATAAGAGGTGGACATGGAATACAGAATAAAATCAGATACATTTGAACTAGCAGATATTTTTGAATGTGGACAATGTTTTAGATGGAATAAAGAAGAAAACGGCAGTTACACAGGAGTTTTCCACAAAAATGTACTAAATGTGGATAAAGTTGGTAATGAAATTATATTTAAAGGCATATGTGAAGGCAATATAGAAAAGATTTGCACAGATTATTTTGATTTAAACAGAGATTATTCTAAAATAAAAGAAGAACTATCTAAAATAGATGATAACCTAAAAACTAGTGTTGAATACGGAAAAGGAATAAGAATATTAAACCAAGATTTGTGGGAAACAATAATTTCATTTATAATATCTGCAAACAACAATATACCAAGAATTAAAGGCATTATAGAAAGGCTAGCAAAAGCCTATGGAGATAAAATTGAATATGAAGGAAAAGATTATTACACTTTTCCAACTCCAGAACAGCTAAGAAATGTAAGCATACAAGAGTTTAGAAATTTAGGACTAGGATTTAGGGACATAAGATTATATGAAACTACACACATGATTTTAGATAAAGAAGTAGACCTAAATAAATTAAGCAAAATGCCTACGAAACAGGCTCGTGAAGAACTACTTAGACTTTCGGGAGTAGGACCAAAAGTAGCAGACTGCATTTTACTATTTTCAACATTAAAAAGATTTGATGTATTTCCAATAGATGTTTGGGTAAGAAGAGTTATGAACGAACTTTACATCAAAAATGCTGATGAAACTAAAGTAACCAAAAATGAAATTCAAAAATTAGCAGATGAAAAGTTTGGGGCTTTGCAGGGCTTAGCTCAGCAGTATTTGTTCTATTGGAAAAGAGAAAATGCATAGAAAGGAAGCAAACTTTGAACATTATTTATGGTAGAAGCGGTAGCGGAAAAAGTGAATACATATATAATAAAATCAAAAGTGAATTAGAAACAGCGCCTAAAACATACATAGTAACACCTGAACAGTTTTCATTTACAGCAGAAAAAAAGCTTTTAGAAACCTTAGATGAAGGTGCTACAACAAGAGTAGAAGTTTTGTCTTTTGAAAGAATGGCATATAGAGTATTGCAGGAAACATTGGGAACAAGTCTAAAAAATATAGACAAAGCTGGAAAAGCCATGGTAGTTTCCTCACTTTTAGAAGAAGCTCAAAAAGAGCTTAACTTTTTGGGCAAAAACATAGAAAACATAGATTTAATATTAACTCAAATAACAGAATTTAAAAAGCATGGCATAACAGCTGAAATGCTAAAAGAAAAAATGGATACTACACAAGATACATATTTAAAGTTAAAAATAAAAGATATGTATACAATTTATTCTAGGTTTGAAGATAGGCTCCAAGATAATTATATAGATGAAAACGACTTACTAAATTTGCTTGCTCAAAATATAGAAAGTAGCCATTTGTGTGACAATTGCCTTTTTTACATAGATGAGTTTGCGGGATTTACTAAGCAAGAATACAATGTAATACAAGTTTTAGAAAAAATTGCAAAAGACATATATGTAACAGTATGCACAGATGATTTAAGAGTTATAAAAAGCCCAGAAGCAGATATTTTTTACGATAACAAGCAAACGGTTCAAACTCTAAAACAAATAGCCGATATAAAAAATGAAATACATTTGGAAAATTCATATAGATTTAAAAATGAAGAATTAAGACATCTAGAAAAAAATATTTTTGATTTACCATATACTACTTACAATAAAGAAGTGGACAACATAAAGCTTACAATTGCAAAAAATCAATATGAAGAAATAGAAAATGTAGCAAGAGAAATTTCAAAATTGGTAAGAAAAGAAGGCTACAGATATAGAGATATTGGAGTAATAACCAAAAACTTAGAAGACTATTCAAGTTTGTGCAAAGCTATTTTTAGTGAGTATGAAATACCAGTTTTTATAGATGAAAAAAAGGATATTACAAGTGATATATTTGTAAAATATGTTTTAGCAATATTAGATATATTTGCAAAAAATTGGTCATATGAAGCTGTATTTAACTATTTAAAATCAGGAATAGTTAAAGTGGACAGATTATATGAACTGGAAAACTATTGCTTAAAATGGAATATAAAAGGAAGCAAATGGTATGAAAAACCATGGGATTTTGGCGAAGAAGATACATTTGAAGCAGAGCAAAAAGAAGTAATCACACCACTTTTAGAGTTTAGAAAAAACTTAAATTCTAAAAATACAGCAGAAAAAATAAGTGAGAAATTATATAAATTTATTTTAAAAAATTGTGATGCTTATCAAAATACAAATGAGCAAGCTCAAAAGAAATCTGAAAATAAACAAGAAAATAATGAACTTTCAAATAAAGACGTAGATAAAGAAGGTTTGATAAACTTAGATAGCTACAATGCAGTTATTGATGTAATAGATGAAATAGCAGAGCTATTTAAAGATGTTAAAATGTCATTTGATACATATTCTAAATTATTAAAAACTGGAATCCAGACAAAAGAAATTGGTCAAATACCTCAAACACAGGACAAGGTTACAGTAGGAGATGTAAATAGGTCAAAAACTCATAAAGTAAGAGCAATATTTATCATAGGGGTAAATGACGGAGTGTTTCCAAGTGTACCTAGCTCGGAAGGATTTTTCAATGATAGAGATAGAGAAAACCTAAAAGAAGAAGGATTGGAACTTGCAAAAGGTACGTTAGAGAAAATGTATGAAGAAAACTTTAACATTTATAAAGCTTTTTCAACTGCAGAAGAAAGATTATACATTTCATATCCTGCAAGTGATGTAGATGATAAACCTTTAAGAAAATCAACAACAATTTCAAAATTAAGAAGGATATTTCCAAAACTAAAAGAAAATACCTATATAGATGATAGCTTAAACAAAGCCAAAGAAAATTTAAAACTTGAAAAAGATAATGCTAACGTAGGCGAGCAGCACAGCTTGCAAGATAATTGCATAAATGAAGCACCAGAAGCAGAAATGAACATTTACACAAAGGAAGTTACTTTTTCTGAGCTTCTTTCACATATAAATAATATGAATGGAAGCTGGTATGAGGTATACAATTGGTATAAAAATAATCCAAAGTATTCATACAGATTAGAAAAAGCACTAGAAGGCTTAGAATACACAAATCTTCCAGAAAAAATAAACAAGCACAATGTACAAAAATTGTATGGAGACACATTGCATACAACAGTATCAAGGCTAGAACAATATAAATCTTGTGAGTTTTCGTATTATTTAAAATATGGACTAAAGCTATCTTCAAAAGAAAAAATGGATATAAAGCCAGTAGATACTGGTTCATTTATGCATGATGTCGTTGATACATTTTTCAAAGAAAATGAAAATGTAAAAGGAATTTCTGATGAAGAGTTGAAAAAAATATTGGATAAAATAGTAGAAGATAAATTGTCAATGCCAAGAAATTACATATTTACAGCAACTGCAAAATATAGAAATTTGGTAACAAGGCTAAAAAGAGTTATATTTTATTCAATGAAATATATAGTGCAAAGCTTAAAAAATAGCGAGTTTGATGTAATGCAAACAGAACTTGAATTTGGAAACAATACTTATCCACCAATAGAAATGACGCTTGATGATGGAAAAAGAGTTTCTATAACAGGAAAAATTGATAGAATAGATATAGCAAAAGCGCCAAATGGAAAATATATAAGAATAATAGACTACAAATCTTCTACTAAAGATATTGAGCTAAATAAAGTAATTGCAGGACTTCAACTTCAATTACTTACATATGTAGATGCAATAACTCAAAAAGAAAAAGCCGAACCAGCAGGAGCACTATATTTTTCATTAATAGAACCAAAGCTAGCAAGTGCAAAAAAAGAAATGTCTAAAGAAGAAATAGAGCAAATTATAAAAAAGAATTACAAAATGAATGGCTTAGTTTTGGCAGATATTAATGTAATAAAAATGATGGACAAAAACTTGCAAACAGGCAAGTCTGACATTATACCTGTTGAACTTAATAGTAGTGGTGAAATAAATTATAAAAATTCAAAAACGGTTACAAAAGATGAATTTGAAAATTTGCAAAAATACACAATTAAATTAATAAAGCAAATTTCAAAAGAAATATTAGATGGTAATATTGATTTAAAGCCATATTACGCATTAAATAATAAAAAAACACCTTGCTCTTATTGTGAATATAAATCAATATGTCAGTTTAATCCTAAGCTTGCAGGAAATAAATACAATTATATAGGCACAAAATCAAGACAAGAGATTTTAGATGAAATTTCAAAAGGAGCTAATTAAATATGAAAAAAGCACTAAAAATTATTGCCACTGTGCTAATTATTATTGTGTTAATAATTGGTATTATGTTTGTATGCGATAGAGCTACAATTGGCAATCAGTATAAAATAAATGAAAAAAATTTACTTATACCAATAATAATTTATCATGATCTAGTAGAATCAGAAGATCAAATACAATATGATTATATGCAAACAACTTATGAAACTTTTAAAAAACAAATTACAGGTTTAATAGATTATGGATACAAACCAATTACATATAAAGATTTAATTGAATATAGCAAAGGCGAAAAATCTTTATACAAAAAAAGCTTTATAATAACGTTTGACGATGGATATGAGGGTGTATATAAATATGCTTATCCATTTGCAAAAGAAAATAATATACCAATAACCAGTTTTTTAATAAATGACAAAGTTGGAACTGACGGATATTATAGCTGGGACGAAGCAAGAGAAATGGACAAAAGTGGCTTAGTTAGTATATATTCACATAGTATGAAACACGATGATTATGATAAATATAAACCAGAAGATTTATTAAATGATGTAACTACTTCATTAGCGCAAATTGAAGATGAATTAGGACATGAAGTACAAAAAGTATTTACATATCCTTGTGGACTATACAGTGAAGAAGGAAGAAAATTGCTTGAAGATAATGGGATAATACAAAATCTTACAGACAGCAAAATAAACCAAAGCAAAACTCTTAATTTATATGGCTTGCATAGAATGTACGCATTAGAAGATCCAGTATGGAAAATACTTTTAAAAATAGAGTATAGACATTTTAGATATGGCGGATAGATTTAAAACACTGTAAAAAGCATTAATTAAAAAATTAGAAACAAAAAAGTGAGGAAAAAATGTATTTAATTGTAGGACTAGGCAATCCAGAGCCTGAATATAGCAAAACAAGGCACAACATGGGATTTGATGTTATAAACAAATTAAGTGAAAAATACAACATTGAAGTTAACAAAAAAGATTTTGAAGGTTTAGTAGGCAAAGGAGAAATAGAGGGCGAAAAAGTTATTCTTTTAAAACCACAAACATATATGAACGAAAGTGGAAAAAGTGTGATTAAAGCCAAAGATTTTTACAAAATACCAAATGAAAATATTATCATAATTTATGATGATATAGACTTAGAAGTAGGAGTAGTAAAACTTAGAAAAAAGGGTGGAGCTGGAACTCACAATGGAATGAAATCAGTTTTAGAATATTTAAAAACAGGAGATTTTGTTCATATTAGAATTGGTACAGGCAAGCCTATTTTTAAAGAATTACTAATACCACATGTTATAGGTAAATTAAGCGATGAGGAATATGAAAAATTAATTCCATCAATAGAAAAAGCGGCAGAAGCGGTGCCAGTTATTTTAACAGATGGAATTGATAATGCTATGAATAAGTTTAATTAAAGATGAGGTTGAAAAATAATGTATAATATTTTAATTAACAAAGAAAACGAAAGCACAATTGTAGCAGTAGTGCAAGATGGCGAACTTGTTGAATTATATAATGAAAAGTTTGCAGAAAAAAGGCTAGAAGGGAATATATATTTAGGAAAAATAAAAAATATAATTCCCGGTATGCAATCAGCTTTTATAGATATTGGAGAAGAAAAAAATGCATTGGTACACATAAAAGATATTATACCTAAAGCTAGCAATGTGACTGGGAATGTTTATGAAGACACATCAAAATATGATATTGCAAAAATAGTAAAACCAGGAGATGAAATATTAGTTCAAGTAAAAAGAGATTGTAATGAGCAAAAAGGTCCAAGAGTTACCAAAGACATAAAAATAAACGGAAAACTTGTTATACTTATGCCATATTCAAACTTTATAACAATATCTCAAAAAATTGAAAACGAAAATGAAATAAAAAGACTAAAAGAAATTATAAAAAAGAAATTGCCAGAAGGTTGTGGCGCCATAATTAGAACAGCAGCAGAAGGTAAAAGTGAAGAAGAAATAGTTAGTGAAATACATATATTATTAGACTTTTGGAATAATTTATTGAAAAGTGCAAATGAGATGAAAAACAAAAATTTAGCTCCAGTAAAAATATATGATAATGACGGAATAGTTGGAAAAATAATAACAGATTTAGCAGAAAACAACTTAGAAAATATTTATACAAATGACCAGAAACTAGCAGAACATTTTGAAACTATGAAGGACAAAATTATAGTGTGCAAAAATGTGCTAGATAAATTTGAAGTAAAAAATAAAATGAAATTAGATAGGAAAATATGGCTTAAATGTGGAGGATTTATAACAATAGATAAAACAGAAGCATTAACTGCCATAGATGTAAACTCAGGTAAATTTACTGGAAATAAGAACTTAGAAAGAACTGTATTAAAAGTAAATAGGGAAGCTACAAAAGAAATAGCAAAACAAATTAGACTAAGAGATATTGGTGGAATAATTATAATTGACTATATTGATATGGAAGAGGAAAAAGACAAAGAAGATATTAGAAACTACATAATAGAATGTTTTAAACAAGATAGGTCAAAAGTACAGGTATTAGAATTTACTAAACTAGGGCTTTTGGAAATAACCAGAAAACATATACTTGGGAGATAATTTTTTTCAGTTGGGGACGGTCTTAAAACGAAAAAATTTTCAGTTGGGGACGGTCTTAAAACGAAAAAATTTTCAGTTGGGGACGGTCCTAAATAGAAAATATATTTTCGATTTAGGACCGTCCCCAACTGAAAATTTATTTATTCTTTTTTTGAATTTTCTTAAGCTCTTCACTTCTCTTAATTTTTTGAGTAGTAGTTTTTATAATAGGTTCAGTAGAAACCAAAATTCTTCTAATATATTTGTATGCAGGCATTTGCTTATTAACCTTTGTCTTAATATCATTCCAAATAGTATCACAATATTCGCTTTCCTTAATATTAGGGTAGGCTTTTTTTAATTCATCCTCATTATAAATAATTTCCGCACAAATAACATTGTCAGTATTTCTATCTTGTTTAGAGTCATCCAAAGAAGCAAAAACCATACTTTCTGTAACATAAGGAAGTTTATTTATTAGTATTTCTATTTCTTCTGGAAAAATCTTTTTGCCATTTTTAAGAACAATCATGTCCTTTTTTCTACCAGTAATAAATACAAAACCATCTTCATCTATATAGCCTAAATCGCCAGTATAGAACCATCCGTCTTTTAAAACTTCATTTGTGGCTTCTTCATTTTTATAATAACCTAGCATTATAGCTGGAGTTTTGGCTATTATTTCACCAATGCCATTTTCATCAGGTTTGTCTACTTTAAGTTCGATTGTAGGTAAAGGAAAACCAACAGATCCAGTTTTCTTATTAAAACTATTTTCACCAGCTAAAACAGGAGCTGTTTCTGTCAAACCATAACCTTGATGAACATCAAAGCCAAAGTCATTGTAACCCTTTATGGTCTCTTTATCCATAGGAGCTCCACCAGCAATAATAGTACGAAGCTTACCACCTAAGCCATCGATAATAGATTTGAAGATTTTTCTCTTGGTTTCAATATTGGCATGTCTAAATAAAACTCGCATAATTTTAACTAAAGTAGTTTTATGCTGAGATTCTATTTCTTTTAAAATCTTCTTGTACATAATTTCAAGCATAAGAGGAACACATACAAAACCTGTTACGTGGTATTCAACCAAATTGTTTTGAATATATCTTAGACCATCACAAATAGCAATTGTAATACCACAAGAAGTTCCAAACAAAAAGGTTGTAGTACTCTCAAATGTGTGATGAAGAGGCAAGAAAGATAAAAATTTATCCGTAGTTTTTATATCTATCATTTGGCTTAAAGCATATAAATCCATGCAAATAGCATATTGTGAAAGCATAACAGCTTTGGCAATGCTTGTAGTACCTGATGTAAATAAAATAATGCTCATTGCTTTGTTATCTATTTTTAAATCGTTGTAGTTTGATTTATCTAATGTGTAGCCTTCGCTTAATAGGCTAGAATAAGACAAAATGCCATCTTTATCTTCATCGTAATCCATGCAAATTTTTAATTTACAAGTAGCATCTTTTAATGCTTGTACATATTTATCACTAAAAATAATACCATCGGCTTCACTTCTTTTAAGTAAATCTAAAAGCTCATTATCTGGCAAAGATTTATCAAGTGGAACAACAACTAAACCAGCTGTAGTAATGGCTAAATAACTTACACACCATTCATATCTGTTATCTGAAATAAGTGTAATTCTCTTTGCATTTAGTTCCATTAGTTTGCAAGCCAAAGCTTCAATGTCTTTAGCAAATTGCTCATAAGTTATTTTTATATGCTCCTTACTTTCTGGTGTTTCTTTATATTCAAAAGCTATTAGATCCTTGTATTTTGTTTTATATAAATTAACAAGTTCCCTAAAATCATTTAATTTTTGACCTTCATATAATTTGTTGTTCATAATTAAATATCCTTTCTTGGTATGATATATATTGTCGTTCAAAATTAATGTACATCAGATAAAATTTATAAAATAAATTGAATTTATTATTTCCTAAAATTTACACTTATTGTATTACAAATACGGCAAATTTTCAAGAGTTATATTTTGTCGAAAAGTGTCAAATAGAACTGTCAGATTTGAAAAAAAGCGTGTCAATAGGAACGGTTCTATTTGACAATCACACAATAACCAAAAGACGCAAACTCTTTTCAAAAAATTTCAGTTGTCGATAGAGAAGATTCTTTTTAACATTAATTAATTAGAAAGTCTCCTTTTTTTATGTTTACCAAAAAACTTGTAAAAAAAGTAAAAATATTGTATAATTTAAAAGTATAATGTAAGAAATTTTAGGAGGTCACAATGCCAAACAACAGAAGAAGAAAAACAAGAAAATCTACACTAATAAGAGACACAATCAGCAACAAAAACTTTATAATAATATCTTCCATATTATTAGCTGTAATAATTATTTGTGTAATAGTTAATGTGATTTTGAGCGTTCAGGAGCAAAAGAAAATTGCAGAAGAGCAACAAAGAATAGCAGATCATGTAGAAGAAATATATTCAGCAATGGAAGCGGACGTAGATTCAATCAATAACTTCAAAGCAAGTTCAATAATTAGAATATCTGCAATTGGAGATATTTTGCTAGGTGACAATCTAAAAAAATATGGCAAAAATGCCGATGGTTTATATAATGATATATTTTCAAATGTAACAAAGTATTTAAAAGATTCAGACATAACTTTAGGCACATACGAAACAAATATATCAGATGATACAAAAGTTTTTGCTAATGCAGTAAAAGAGGCAGGAATAGACTTAGTCACGCTTGCACATAATCATGCACTTGATAATGGAGAAGAAGGTCTTAAAGCTACTCAAGATTATTTAGAAAGTGTTGGAATACAAACTGTTGGAAAATATGCAGAAGAGGTACAAAGTAGAATAAAAATAATTGAAGAAAAAGGCGTAAAAATAGCTGTGTTATCTTACACTTATGATAACGGAAAAACAGGAGTAAATATATATAGTAAAGAACAGGCAAGCAGTGACTTAGCATATGCAAATGAAAATGCAGATTTTACAATAGTACTTATGCACTGGGGTGATGTTTACAAAGAAGAACCAAATAGTACTCAAAAAGCCCAAGCACAATTTTTAGTAGATAATGGCGCAGACATAATAATTGGTGCACATCCATCAGTAGTAGAACCAATGGAAATACTAAAAAACAAAGAAGGGCAAGATTGTTTGGTAGCATATTCATTGGGAGACTTCACATCAGACTTTAGTTACGAAAATTCTAATTTAGAATTAGTGTTAAATATTCAAATATACTTTGACGCAGAAACAGACACAGTTTCTCTATACAAAGTAGATTACACACCTATATATATGAACGATTATGGAAAACAAAATACAATAAATAGATATAAATTATTAGATTTGAAAAACGAAATTGCAAACTATGGTAAAGACGGAAGCAATTTAGATAAAAAGACTTATGATAAATTGGTAAGGGGAATTGATAGACTTAACGGAATAATAGAATAAAGAAAGGAAACAAAAATGAAAATAGGATTTGTATCACTTGGATGTAGCAAAAATTTAGTAGATACCGAAATGATGATAGGACTATTTAAAAAGAATAATTATGAGATTGTGAATGACCCACAGCAAGCAGACGTGATAGTTATAAATACTTGTGGTTTTATTGAACCTGCCAAAGAAGAGGCAATTAATACAATCTTAGAAATGGCAGAGTATAAAAAGCAAAATTGCAAGTGTTTAATTGTTACAGGTTGCTTAGTCGAAAGATATAAAGATGATTTAATCAAATCTTTGCCAGAAGTTGACCTATTTATCAAGTTTAGTGAATATAATACATTATGGGAGCAAATAGAACAATTAATTAATAATAATATTAAATTGAAAAAAACAAAATCAATAGAAAATGAAGAAAAAAATTTAGCAGAGAACAAAAACAATAACAACACAAGCAAAGAACAAAGAACAATTGACAACCACATTAACCAAAATGAAAAGCTAGATTTTTTAAACCGAGTAATTTCAACAGGTGAAAACTATGCATACATTAGAATAGCGGAAGGTTGCAACAATTTTTGCACATTTTGTGCAATTCCATACATTAGAGGTAGATTTACAAGTAGAAAAGTTGAGGACATTTTAGAAGAGGCAAAACAATTGGCACAAAAGGGATACAAAGAGCTTATAATTATAGCACAAGATACATCTAAATATGGTGTAGATATTTATGGCAAGCCAATGCTAGCTGAGCTTTTACATAAAATAAGTGAAATAGACGGAATAGAATGGATTAGATTTTTGTATACTTATCCTGAAACAATTACAGATGAACTAATTGAAGAAGTAAAAAACAATGATAAAATATGTAAATATTTTGATATTCCAATGCAGCATATTTCAGACAGAATATTAAAAAAGATGAATAGAAAAAGTACTGGAGAAAGCATTAGAAATTTAATTACTAAATCAAGAAAAGAAATTCCAGGTGTAGTTATTAGAAGTACTTTAATGGTAGGCTTCCCTGGTGAAACAGAAGAAGATTTTGAAGAATTATATGAATTTGTAAAATGGGCAAGGTTAGATAAGCTAGGTTGTTTTACTTATTCAAAAGAAGAAGGCACAGCAGCTTCTAAAATGGAAAATCAAGTTCATCCTATGACAAAAAAGAAAAGATATAATAAAATAATGGCTTTGCAACAGCAAATATCTGAAGAAAATATGAAAAAGCATATAGGCAGAACTTTAAAAGTTTTGGTTGAGAGTTCAAAAAATGGCAGAACATACATGGATGTACCAGACATTGATGGAGTTATATATATTAAAGGAAAAGCAAAACCAAATACATTTGTAAATTGCAAAGTAACAGGTTATAAAGAATATGATTTAATAGGAGAAATCATGTAGAAAATGCAAAGGTAAAAATAATATAAATGTCTCAAAAGAAAAAAAGCAAAAGTTAAAATAAAAATAGTAGTAAAGGAAGGAAAATATATAGTAATGAATAAGAAAGGGGACTTATTACATCACTCAATAATTTATAAAGTATTAAGTAGTATACTTTATTTAATTGCATATCCTATTATATTTTTATTAACAAAATTATGGCATGGGCTAAAAATAGAAGGTAGGGAAAATTTAGATAAAGTAGGAGATGAATACATAACAGTTGCAAATCACATAAATATGATAGATTGCGCAATGATTACACTTTCAATTTTTCCTAGAATACCATACTTTTTAACATTACAATCGAACTTAGAAATACCAATTATAAAGTATTTAGTTATGCTTTTAAGAGGTATTCCAATACCTAGAAATAAATCAGGAAAAGAAAAAATGATAAATACCATAGATGGTTTGCTAAAAAAAGGCGAAGTTGTAGGAATATATCCTGAGGGAGAGTTAATACCATATTATGAAGGAATAAGAGAGTTTAAAAATGGAGCCTTTAACTTTGCTGTAAAAAATCAAGTTCCAATTTTACCAATTGTTTTTACATATAGGGAGCCAGAAGGAATAATAAGATTTATTAAGAAAAAACCTTTTATTACATTAACTATTTTAGAGCCAGAATTTCCAAGGGCAGAAAAAACAATGGCAAATGTTGTAGAATTAAAAAATAGAGTACAAAGAAAAATGAGCCTAGAAGGAAGAATGAAAAAGCTATACAACGAAGGATACAAAAGGGATACAGAAATGCAAGAAGAAAATGTGTAAAAATAAATATACATATGAAAATACTGCAGTATACAAGGAAGTAAATTGTCAGAAGAAAACATTTATAAAATGGCACTTGAAAGGTTTAACAAAATATGGTATAGTACAAACAAGGAGAGAGCATTGCTCTCTCCTTAATTTGTGTCAAAAATTTCCATAAAAATATACAAAACAAGTGTTTACAAAACACTTGTACGATGATATAATATGTAAAGTAGCTGAAAAGATTAAAGCAACCTGTTTGAAAAGGTGTTCACAAAAACATTTCAAAAAACAGCTAAAAAAGAGGTGACAAAATTGAGCAAATACTTATGCATAGACTTAAAAACATTTTATGCTTCAGTAGAATGTGTAGAAAGAAAGCTAGATCCATTTAGTACAAATCTGGTTGTAGCAGATGAATCAAGAGGCAAAGGAACAATTTGTCTAGCAGTATCGCCAAAAATGAAAATGCTTGGAGTCAAAAATAGGTGTAGGCTTTATGAAATACCACCCAATATTAAATACATAATAGCAAAACCAAGGATGAAAAAATACATAGAATATTCAGCTAATATTTATGCAATTTATTTAAAATATTTGTCAAAAGACGATATATACGTTTACTCAATAGATGAGGCGTTTTTAGATGTAACAAGCTATTTAAAACTATACAAAATGGACGAAATAGAACTTGCCAAAACTATTTTAAAAGATATTTACAATACATATGGATTAACTGCAACAGCGGGCATTGGAACTAACCTTTACTTAGCAAAAGTAGCATTAGATATAATGTCAAAACATACTCCAACAAATATAGGTTATTTAGATGAAGAACTATACAAAAGAAAGCTTTGGCATCACAAACCATTAACAGACTTTTGGCAGATAGGAAGGGGAATTGAAGCAAGACTAAATAAAAAAAGAATATATGATATGTATGATGTAGCACATACAAATCCTAAAATACTTTATAAAGAATTTGGAGTAAATGCAGAATTTTTAATAGACCATTCATGGGGCAAGGAGAGTTGCACAATAAAAGACATTAAAAACTACAAAACAAAAAATGTTTCAATTTCTGGTAGCCAAGTTCTATTTGAAGATTACAATTTTGAAAATGCAAGGCTTGTCTTAAAAGAAATGGTTGAATTAAATAGTATAAAATTAGTTGAAAAAAATCTAATAACAGACACAATTAGTTTGTATATTGGGTATTCAAAAAATATAATAAATTCAACTGGTGGAAGTATGAAACTAGCAAACTATACTAATACATATTCAGATTTATTACCGTACTTTTTAAAGCTTTATGACAATACCACAAACAGGACTGTGCCAATAAGAAGAATAGGAGTAAGCTTTAATAGATTAGTGAGTGATGAAGCGGAACAGCTTAGTTTGTTTGAAAATAGAGAAAAAATTACAAAAGAAAGAAAAATAGAATTAGCAATAAGTAATATAAAACAAAAGCTTGGCAAAAATGCCATAATAAAAGGCATGGATTTAGAAAATGGAGCTACAACAATACTTAGAAACAAATTGATAGGAGGTCATAATGCTTATGATTAGAAGAGATAGAGCAAGGCAGTTTATGCCTTTTGATGCACTAACAGGATTTAAAGATGCATTAAAAGAAAAAGAGCAAGTGCATATAAAAAGAAAAGAACTTACTGACGAAGCAAATGAAGAATTATCAATGAAATTAAATGCAATAGATACCAATAAAATTGTGCAAATTACTTATTATGATGGAAATAAATATACCAAAATTAAAGGAAGGGTAAATAAAATAGATAAAATTAACAGAACAATTATCGTGACTATGAGTGCTATTAATTTTTTTGATATAATTGAAATTGAGATAATGTAATTATAATAATGTATATGTATTTATAAATTAAATCAAGAATTATCGGACAATTTTTTTGATAGATTTATTTATTTGAATTTTATGTAAAATTGTGATATAATTATTTTATAGCTCAATTTTAGCTAATAATCCAATTCAAAAATTGAAGGGAGATGATTATTTAAGTTTTAGTTAAAGTTCGCAATCAACTAAAAAGAAAGGGAGTAACCATGAAAAAGTTAAGAACAAGTATGCTATGCCGGATAACTCTGGTTATTGTAGCCTTTGCAATGCTTTTTACTTTAGCGGCATGTGAAGAAAGCAGTGCAAACGAAAGCAAAAACCGCTATAACATAGAGGTCGAAGCCCAGACAAGTGATTTCTATGTAAACGATTTTGCAAATATCTTTTCGGAGGACCAAAAACAAGTTATGATGACAGATGCTGTCAATCTTGCAGAAGAGTACGATGGCATTCAAGTTGTTGTAACAACGATTGAAAGCCTTAAAGGGCATACAATCGAAGAATATGCCTATTCCATGTATAATCAATATGGAATTGGTAAAGACAGTATGGGTATTTTGATTCTGCTTTCTACGCAAGATAGAAAGGTAAAAATAGAAACAGGTCAAAATATGCAGGCATACATTACAGACTCCAAGTCTGGACAACTGCTTGATGATTATGGAATGGACTACTTCAAAAATGATGAGTTTGCTGAAGGATTAGTTTCTGTTCAAGAAGCAACCATTGCCGAAATAAAAGATGTTGTTCCAATTGATTGGAATGCAGGGTCTGATACAGAGGCAGTTGCAACGCCCGATGGCAATGTAACGTCTAGTGACAGTATAACGTCTGATGAGTCGCTTGCTACAGTAGATGAATCTACACAGGTGGGTGACCAAACGAATTTGGAGCAAACTGCAAATGAGAGCAAGATTGGAGCTGGAAATATGTTTGCCTTAACACTAAGCATTGTAGAATTGATTTGTGCTATTATAGTTTTTGTTTTGGCATACCAAAACCATAGGAAAAAATACAAAAAGTGCCAAGCAAATTTCAAAGCAAAGGAAAAAGAGTGTAGCAAACTTCAACAAAATAATATGGAGGCTGATAGGAAGAATCAAGAGTTAGACGCGCAGGTTGAGGCGTTGAAAGGCAAACTTAAAAAATGCAAAAACCAATTGAATTCTGCTCAAGATGAAAACACTACTCTTAAAAATAAAATTGCGGATATGCAACTATTCAGCGAAAGAGTGCATAGGTTACATCCGCAAATTGAAAAAGAGATAGATGATATGCTTGAAGCTGAATTCAAGGCTGCTGTTGCAAGTATTAATGACAAAATTAATACTGCAATTCAAATGCCCGCTGACAAAGAAAACGTTGAAATTTTTGCAGAGGTTATTCAAATCTATGAAACTGCTAAACAAGATGTTAAAGAAGCAGTTACTGCAGACATTGAAAAGGTAAGAAAACTGCATCAAGATTCTATTAAACTACGTAAGAGGGATCAAGCAGTAAAAGATGCAAAAAAACTGGATGCGCGGATAGAAGAAGGTCTTCATTATGATGCCAGCAAAGACAATGTGAGGCTTTTCAAAAAAGTAATTGAAGAATATAATTCTTCGAGTATGTTAACTCGCAATTTTGTAAAAGCTGACATACAAAAAGTAAAAGTGCTTTATCAAAAGTCTGTAGAGCTTCTTGAGGCTTATGAAGAAGAACAACAAAAACTTCGTGACCAGGAAGCCGCTAGAAGAGCAGAAGATGATGTTCAAAGGGTTGTAAGACAAATTGGATATAGTGCCAGAGAAAGTGACAGAGATGATATAGAAAGAGCATTTAGGTACTATAAAAATTTGAACGCGGCACAGAGAGCATACTTTAGTGCAAGCCTTCTAAACCAAATGAGAAGCCTTCAAGATGAAGCAGAGGATGACCATAGACGCCAAGAACGCAGAAGGAGAGAAGAGGATGAAGAAAGAAGAAGATCCTCTTATACCCACAGCAGTTTTGGCGGAGGCAGCTCGTTTGGAGGATTTGGAGGACATTCTTCTGGTGGAGGAGCATCTCGCGGATTCTAAGAGCTAACCGTACTAAAAAATGAGAGCATAATTGGAGGAAACATAGATGGATAACTATGAAAATCATGGTATTGGTCTCGGCCGAATACTGCTTACCGGAGCAATTGCACTTGTTGTTGTGGTGGTAATTGGCTTTATCACATTTGTTGGAAGCTGTGTATCTACCTATAACCAACTTGTTGATATGCAAGAAGAAGTAAGCCGTGCAGAAGCAAATGTTGAAACTATGATGCAACGGAGGCTTGAACTTATACCGGATTTGGTATCAACAGTTCAAGCGTATACCAAGCATGAAGAAAAGGTCTTTGAGGATATTGCAAATGCACGAAAAGAGCTTGGAGACAGTCTGAGCAGTGGAGACTTGGAACAGATAAGTGAAGCAAATGAAAACTTGTCTGTGGCAGTCAACAATCTGGTTGCTTTGGCAGAAAATTATCCTGACCTTACTTCCGGGCAGCAATACACAAGCCTTATGGATCAACTGGAAGGAAGTGTTAACAGAATTACTATAGCAAGAGAAAGCTATAACGAAGAAGTAGCAAACTATAATAAAGAAGTAAGACATTTTCCTGGGAACATTCTTGCAAATATATTCGGCTTTGAAGAAATGGAACAGTTTGAAGCTGACGAAGCGGCAAACAATCCGAATATGGTAAACTTTGACTGATAAATGTCTGATTGCGACTAAATCAACAAGAAGTTATATCAAGAGATATGGCTTCAAAAAAATTAACAAAACTTAAATAATTAAAGGAAGGCTCTGTAGTATGGCTAATGCCAAACTACAGAGTTCTTTTATGGAATAAAAAAATAGAGCAGACCGCGAATCTGCTCTACGACTAAATACAAGCTAATTAGTCTTAAAATCACGAAATTATGTTAAAATTATTAGAACAACATTATAAATCAAATTAACCATCATGCACATTACAATACCAATTACAGTTGGAATCAAAAATGAAGCGGCAGTCCATTTCCAGCTTTTAGTTTCATTTTTAATAGTAAGAAGCGTAGTGGTACATGGAAAATGCAAAAGTGAAAATAACATAACATTTATAGCAGTAACTATAGTCCAACCATTTGCAGACAAAATGTCAAACAAACTTTGGAGGCTAGACATATCAACCAAACTTCCTGCACCAGTATAGCACATAAGAATAATAGGAAGAACAATTTCATTAGCAGGTAAGCCAAGTAAAAATGCAGTTAAAATATATCCATCTAGCCCCATAAGTTTTGCAAAGGGGTCAAAAAAGTTTGAAATATAAGTAAGAATACTAATATTAGCTATTTGAACATTAGAAAGCACCCAAATTAAAATTCCAGCTGGAACGGCAACAGATAAAGCTCTTCCTAAAACAAACAAAGTTCTATCTAATAATGAATGAATTAGTATTTTACCTATTTGAGGTTTTCTATAAGGTGGAAGTTCTAGTAAAGTACAATCGGTAGCACCTTTTAAAATAGTTTTGGAAAGTATGTATGAAACTAAAAATGTAAATCCAATTCCAATACATATAATAACAAAAACTATAAAAGTTGCAATTAAGCTAGATTTTAAGCTTTCACCAGCATGGGCGGCACTCGTAAAAAATATGGTAGCAATTGTTATTAAAAATGGAAATCTACCATTGCAAGGTACAAAATTATTAGTAAGTATGGCAATTAACCTTTCTCTTTTAGAACTAATAATTCGGCATCCTACAACACCAGCAGCATTACAGCCAAAGCCCATGCACATTGTAAGAGCTTGCTTTCCAGAAGAACAGCACTTTTTAAAACATTTATCCAAATTAAATGCAATTCTAGGCAAATATCCCAAATCTTCGAGTAAAGTAAAAAGTGGGAAAAATATCGCCATAGGAGGGAGCATGACACTAACAATCCAAGTAACCGTTTTATAAACTCCATCAAAAAGTAAAGAAAGTAACCATGTTGGGGTATGAATATATGTAAAAAAGTTTTTTAATGGAGGTTCAATATTAGCAAAAAGAGATGATAATAATTCAGAAGGATAGTTAGCGCCTACAATTGTAATCCAAAAAATTAAACAAAAGAAAAGTATCATAATAGGAATACCAAACTTTTTAGAAGTAAGTATTCTATCAATTTTTTTATCTCTTTCATTATAATTTTCATTTTTTAAAGTTACGACTTCTGCAACAATTTCATGAGCTCTTTCAAAAATTTTGTCAATATCAGCATCAATTTTAATAGGTTTAGGTTCTATTTTTTTATTGCACACATCAGCAATAGTATTAATCAAATTATTCAAAGTCTTCTTTTTTCTGGCAATTGTACCAACAACTGGAACTCCTAGAAGCTTAGATAATTTATTTAAGTCAACACTAACACCTTTCTTTTTAGCTTCATCAAGCAAATTAACACACACAATTACATTATTAGTCAAATTCATAATTTGAAAAACTAAATTCAAATTTCTTTCAAGCAAAGTGGCATCAACAATAACAACAGTAGCATTTGCTTTGTTACTATCTATATAATCTCTAGCAATTTTCTCTTCTTCGGAATCAGCCATTAATGAATATGTACCAGGAATATCAACCAATAAAAATTTTTGATTGTTATGTATACAAATACCTGCCGCATTTTCAACAGTTTTGCCAGTCCAGTTACCAGTATGCTGATTAAGCCCAGTAAGACCATTAAAAATTGTAGATTTTCCTACATTAGGATTTCCAGCAATTGCAACAGTAAAATCATAATTAGAAAAATCTTTTAAATTACTAGAAACTTTTTTACCAGTAGAAGAATTAGATAAGCCCATAAAATATTTTCCTTTCACATTCACTTCGACAGATTTATTTAGCTAAAAGACAAAATGATCACGATGTCTCAGATAGCTAAAAGACGAAAAGTTCATGCTGTCTCAGGTCGCTAAAATTTTTAAAATATATATTGAAGTTTTTGTTAAAATACTATGTAGAATGGTTGTACTATTAGAACAAAAGCGAACAAAAATAATGAAAAAAAGAAAATAAGAAATAGCAAAAATAAATTATAATAAGACTCATGAAAAATGGCTAAATATCAAACAAAATCAAAAACACAAACCTCGTAAATACCTATAAATAGGCAAATTCAAAACAAAACAAAAAATATTAATTTTTTTTGAAAAAAGTATTGACAAGGATTAAATAAAATAGTAAAATAAAAATCGAACAGAAGTTCAAAGAACAAACAACCAAACAAACCTAAATTTCTATTCTGAGGAGGAACTGGTATGAATAAAGTAAAATATGAAAATAAAACAATAGCTTATACAGTAAATAGAGCAAAAATAAAGAATTTTTATATTACAATACAAAATGGTGAAGTTGTAATAAAAGCTCCACGTTTTGCTACCAGTTCTCAAATTCAGAATGTGGTAGAAGCAAAAAGACAATGGATAATGCAAAAATTACAAGAATATAGAGAGTCACCTACAAAAGTAAAAGAATATGCAGATGGAGAAAGATTCCAAATTCTTGGTGAAGCATACTATCTAAATATATATTATAAAGATATCAATATGGCAATGTTAAATGTAGAAAACGGAAAAATAGCCATTATACTTCCATTAAGATATGCTGAAGAAGACAATACAGAGCAAATCAAAAAAATGATAGACAAAATGTACTATATGATAGCAGAAAAAGAAGTTGAAAACTCAATGGAAAAAATGAGAAAATTAGTTGGACTAGCACCAGAAGAATATAGAATAAAGAAAACAAAATCAAT
>CALXZV010000005.1 GCA_944393335.1 uncultured Clostridia bacterium
ATTATAAAGTCTTCCTTTGTTACATCTCTTGGATTTCCTGGTTTACATGGGTCAACCATTGCTTTTTCTGCAAGCATCTCGAAATCTTCTTTTTTAGCTCCTACATCTTTAACTGTTTGAGTAATTCCAACATCATTTGATAAGTTTTTAATGCATTCACAAAATGTTTTTATAACTTCTTCTTTTGTAAATTCTGTTGCATCTATATGCATTGCTTCTATTAATATTTTTCTAAATTCTTCATAGCTTACTTCACCATTGAATTCCATAACTGTTGGAAGTAATATAGCATTTGCTAGTCCGTGTGGTGTATCATAAACAGCTCCTAATTGGTGAGCCATTGAGTGAACTATTCCTAGTCCAACATTTGAGAATGCCATACCAGCTATATATTGTCCTAAGCCAACTTTGTTTATGGCATCTTGGTCTTTTTCATTTACTGCTTTTGCTAAGTTATCATATATTAATTGTATTGCTTTCATTGAAAACATTTGAGACATTATATTTCTTGATTTTGTTATATATCCTTCAATTGCGTGTGTTAGAGCATCCATCCCTGTTGATGATGCAACAGATTTTGGCATTGATGCCATAAGTTCGGTATCAACTATTGCTATAATAGGAATATCATGTTCATCTACGCAAACCATTTTTATTTCTCTTTCAGGATCTGTTATAACATAGTTTATTGTTACTTCTGCTGCTGTTCCAGCTGTTGTTGGAAGTGCAATTATTGGTAATCCTTTGTTTTTTGTATTTGAAGCACCATTTAATGATACAACATCACTTCTGTCTGGGTTAGCAATAATAATGCTTATTCCTTTTGCTGTATCTATACTTGAGCCTCCACCTACTGCAACTATTAAGTCACATTTTTCTTCTTTGCACATTGCTACACCATCTAATACATTTTTAATAGGTGGATTTGGTTTAACATCGTGAAATAATACATAATTTATATTATTTGCTTCTAATAAATCTGTTATTTTTGTACTAACTCCTGCTTTATATAAAGATTCGTCAGTTACAACTAATACTTTTTTAAATCCTCTCTTTTTAATTTCTTCTGGAAGAACTTTTCTAGCTCCCTCTCCAAAATATGAAGTTTCATTTAAAGTAAATTTTTCAATATCCATACTCTTTCTCCTTTTTTAATTTTTATTAATTTTTTAGCCAAAGCAATATGTCTATTTTCCATTCTCAAGCTGGAGCAAGCAGCGACCCGCGCCGAGAATGTGAAAATAGATATATTGTTTGGCGTAATAAACTTATTTACAAAAAGCAGTTTCAGAAAGCATTAATCCACCCATATTGTTGGCTTCATGCTCTGCTCTACCATATTCGCCAAATGTAAATGGCATTATAAATGGTACATCTCCTGCTTCCTCTTTAACAAGTTTTGCAACCTCGCCTATTCTGTCACCTATGGCTATTTTTCTGCCACCACAATGTATTAGTAAGTAAGCAGCTGGGTCTGTAGGTAATTTTTGCTTTAGACTTCTCAATACTAATTTTGGTGCATTTACAAGTTCGTTTAAGCTTGCTTGCATTTGTATAACTGCTGTATTTACTGCTAAATCATTTCCAACATTTATGCTGTAGTCTGAATTTCCTGCCATTGGATGTCTTATTAAAGTTATGTTTCCTGTTGGTGTTTTGACTCCTAAAGGTTTTAAAATAGAAGCTGTAAGCATTTTGCTTCCCATTAAATTCCTTGTTTTAAAACCTGTCCATTCTGCATATTGCTTCATTGCTTGCATGTGATTAATTTCTTTTAATGTTCTTTTTCCTTCTATTTCTGTGATTATTCCTGAATTAACTGTTTCATGATATTTGCCAGTATATTCATTTACAAGTTTTTTATTTGTAAAGAAAAATGCTACTGCTACACCCTCTGAAAATACTGTATCACTGGTAAATATTTTCCACTTACCAGATAAATCATCATCTGCACAGCTTCCTCCAAACATTGGCACATCGCCAATTATGTCTTGAACACCTTTTGCATATTCTTCTTCTTCTCCTGGACTTGCAATCATGAAATAATAAGCTGGTGGAAATGTAGTTCCTACTTTGTTCATAGCATCTATTGCTACTTTTCTACCAGTTTCTCTTGCAGTAAGTAGTTTTGGTGAACCTGCAACACCAACAGATGTGTCTGGATCCCCTATTGCCATTATTCCTGCAAAACCATTTTCAGATGTTATGTAACCATCTGGGACTAAAATTCCTCCATTTGATGTACAACCTATTATAGGTGCTGTTCCTAATTCTTCTTTTGCACCATCAACAAGTTTTTGAGTGTCATATTTTACTGAACTAAATATAAAAGCGATTTTTGTTTGAACTAAATCAAGTACTGCCTTTTTTGCGCTATTTTTTCCTGCCAAAAAAGCATTTTCATCAGTACTCCATGCAACATTTGCTTTCATTTGTTTACCTCCTATTATATTATTTTTTCTTAAGCTAAATTATATTAAGTATTTCATTGGTTTTATTTAATCTAATAGATTTGCCCATCCATTGTTCATGTCTTGAATTCTATTTTCTGTATAATTTTTTTGGTCAGAAAATTTGTTTTGTGCTTGCTTCATTACATCTATTGTTCCATTGTCTTGTAAAGATAAATTAACTAACACACTAGCTAAAATAGCTAGCACAATTACTGTAATAACTAAAGACAATAAGGTTATACCACTTTCATTTGTTTTCATTTTATCAACCTTTCTATTGAACTTCTACAAATATTTTTGCACCTTGCAATCTCTAAAGAAATAACTTTTATAAACTAAATTTATTCAACTTTTATAGTACATCTTTTATGCTATTGCCTATAATTTTGTTAACATCAACCATAAGTTGATTAAATGCAATTTCATAATCAAAATAGTCTTTAATGTCTTTGTTTTCTATAAGCACATTATACATTTTTGCAAGTTTTTCTTTTTTGGCATTTTCATCAACTGGTTTATCTTGCAATTTTTGTACTTCCATAAGTTGCACTTCTTTTTTTAAATCTTCAAAATCAATAATTAATTGCCTTTTATTTGCGTCTGCAAAAAGCCTATCTTTTGCTTCTTTTAAATTTTTATATTGTTTTGAATTTTTTATTTCTTCTGCTAATCTGTTGGCTGTATCATAAACTTCCATAATTATTTTGCCTTTCTTTTTTGTAAAATATTCATTTTCTTGCTTTAAAATTTGCTCATATCTTTTTGTTATTTTTTATAATTTTTATATTAATATCTTACAAATTTATTAAACTCAAATCATGCATATGCATTTCTTTTTCTGAAAGTTAAAAGGTTTCCCAATTCCTTTGCCGGATTTTGAGATCTTTTTGTCTTCTCTGCTTTTTCTTGTGCAATTCTTTCTGCTTGTTTTTGGGCTTCTGTTTGACAAATTGCTTGTTCGTAAACATAATGTGTATCTTGTGCAATTTTGTTCCAACTGTACATTTCTTTAACCTTTTTAACTGCATTTTTTGATACTGCACTACATAATTTTGCATCGAATAATAATGTTAGAACTGAGTCTGCAATTGAATTTGAATTTCCTGCATAGCTCTTCATTCCATCAACACCATGCTCAACTATTTCATTTAATCCTCCAACATCTGATACAACTGTTGGAACACCTGCAAGCATTGCCTCTAAGGCAACTATTCCAAATGGTTCATATGTACTTGGGAACACTGCAATATCTGCACATTTATACATTTTTTGAATTTTTTTAGAATCACAATATCCTGCAAAATATACTTTATTTTCAATGCCTAAGTTTCTTGCCTCTTGCTTAAGCTCATCCATCATTCCACCTTTTCCACATATAACAAGTTTGGCATCATGGTAGTTGCTAAGTATTTTTGGCATTGCACCAATTAGGTTTTGTACGCCTTTTTCATAAACAAGTCTTCCTACATATAGAATAATTTTTTCATTATCCATTGCAAATTGTCTTCTAAAGTCGTAATCTCTTTCTACACCTGAGAAATTTGTTAAATTAATTCCATTTGGTATAACATTTATTTTTTCAAATGGTAAGCCAAATATTCTTTGAAGCTCATTTTTCATATAGTTGCTATTAACTATAACTTCTGTTGCTTCATATGTAAGCATCCATTCTGTGTCGTTAATATATCTTTGAGTTTCGTCGTGTATACCACTATTTCTGCCATTTTCTGTAGCGTGAATTGTTGCTACAATTGGAATTTTATAAGATTCTTTTAACGCTTTTGCGGCATATGTTACAAGCCAGTCATGTGCGTGAATGACATCAAATTTGCCTTCTTTAGAAATAATTTCATTTGCTTTTGCAAGCATATTAAAGTTAAGTTGCATAATCCAGTCAATAAAGTTATTTGGATTAATCATGTAATTGTCTACTCTATAAACCTTTACACCTTTGTCATCTTCAACATATGGGGCATTTCCGTCCTTATATGTTATAACTGTTACCTCGTGACCATCTTTTATCATTCTGTGAGATAGGTCATGAACAACTCTTGCTATTCCTCCTACAATTCTTGGTGGATATTCCCATGTTAGCATTAAAATTTTCATATTTTTATGCCCCTTTCATATTTTCTTTAGTTTTTATTTAATTTTTTTAGATTATTTTTTCTACCACATATTGTATACAACTTTTCTACAAAAGTAAATAAAAATTGACAAAATTTTTTAATATTTTTTTCATTTTTGTATTGATAAAAATTTCGCTTTGTTATATTATATTATGAGTATATTATAACTTTAACTAAGGAGGAGAATAATGCCAAGAAAATCAAAAGAAGAATTATTAGAAAAAGATATATTAGATAGCAAAAAAACAAATAGTACCAAGCCTTCTACGGTTAAAGCAAAGGCTACTAAAAAAACTAGCGAAGAAACTTCTGTAGCTAAAAAAGCTGCTACTTCAAAGACAAAAACAGCTAGTTCAAAATCTGCTACTGCTAGGGCTAAAAAAGCCGTTTCTAAGACTACTACTACAAAGTCTAAAACGTCAAAGAAAGCTACAAAATCTAAAACTACTGTAGCAAAGTCTAAAGCTCCAAAAACAGCTACAAAGTCTAAAGCAAAAAAAGTTGTAAAGCGTAAACTTGGCAATAAAGCCCAAAAGCTTCTTTCAAAAACTTTCACCAAAATTGCAAAGCCTGAAGAATTGCCTTTTGTTTTAGAATATTATGACTTACCATATAAATACAACAAAACAGTTATAAAAGCTTTAGCACAAAACCCAAATACCTTGTTTGTTTATTGGGAAATTTCTGATGAAGATGTTCAAAACATTAAAGATAAATTTGGTGAAGACATTTTTTATACAACAAAACCAGTCTTAATAATTCATAATTTAACAGATAAATATTCTTTTGAAATAGATATAAATGATTTTGCAAACAATTGGTATATTCATGTAAATGATACAAAATGCCAATATGTTATTGAACTTGGCAGAAGACCAAAAGAGGGTGAAGTAAATCATTTCCCAGATAATTATTTATACGTAACATCATCAAATATGATAGAGTCGCCAAATGACCATGTTTTGTTTTATGACTCTGAACAATTTAGACAAGTTCGTTTCAAAAATATTCATACGAATAAATACACTACAAGAGTTATAAAACCTTTCTTGAAAAATATGTATGAACTATATAGGTCGCTTCATCTTGATAAAGAAAATGTAAGCTTTGATTTCAAAAATCCATCATCGCAAAATCCTACATCAAATGTATATTAGGAAAGGTACTAAATATGAAAAATATAAAAGGATACGTTAGTTTTGTTCTTCATGCACATTTGCCTTTTGTGCATCACCCTGAAAGTGAAGATTACTTAGAAGAACAATGGTTATATGAAGCAATATCTGAAACATATATTCCACTAATTTTAAGATTTCAAAAATTAGTTGATGAGGGTGTAGACTTTAGATTTACAATGTCTCTTACACCCCCTCTTTTAAATATGCTTGATAACAAAATGCTTCAAGAAAGATACATAAAATATTTAAAAAAGCATATTGAACTTGCAGGAAAAGAAATAATTAGAACCAAAGATAATCCTAGAATAAACAAGCTATCACATTACTATTATGATAGGTATTCAAATGATTTGCATGTTTTTAAAGATGTGTATAATTGCAATTTAATTAGTGCTTTTAAAAAGTTTCAAGATTTAGGAGTTCTTGAAATTATTGGTTGTGGTGCAACTCATGGTTACTTCCCTATTTTATATGTTAACGAAAAAACTGTAAGAGCACAAATTGGCATTGGAGTTCAAACTTATTACAAATATTTTGATAAACCTATTAAGGGTTTTTGGCTTCCTGAATGTGGATATGTTCCTGAAGCAGATAAATATTTAAGAGAATTCGGCATAGAGTACGTTTTAACCGAAACTCATGGAATTCTTTATGCAGACCCTACTCCTATTTATGGCACTTATGCACCAATTGTTTCACCTGATGGTGTTGTTGCATTTGGTCGTGACTTAGAATCATCAAGACAAGTTTGGTCATCTATAAATGGTTACCCTGGTGATTTTAATTATAGAGAGTTTTATAGAGACATTGGCTATGATGCTCCATATGATTATATTAAGCCATATATTGCCTCAAATGGTGTCAGAGTTTCTACTGGTATACGTTATCATAGAATAACTGGTAAAACCGAAAATAAGGATATTTATGACTTACAGTGGGCACAAGATTCAGTAAACAACAATGCCGGACACTTTTTTGATTGTAGAAATGCTCAAATAGATTATTTATCTAAACATATGGATAAGCCTCCAATTATAGTTTGTCCTTATGATGCTGAACTTTATGGACATTGGTGGTATGAAGGTCCAGACTTTTTATACACATTAGCTAAAAAAATATATTATGATGATTGTAATTTTAAACTAATTACACCTAGTGAATATATAGATATGTATCCTGAAATACAAGAATGCACACCTTGTCGTTCAAGTTGGGGTGCCAAGGGATATTCTGAAGTATGGCTTAATCCTACAAATGACTATGTTCATAAACATTTGCATACTGCTGGAGAAAGAATGTGCAAACTAGCTAAAATGTTTCCAAATGAACCTAAAAAATCTAGAAAAAGACGAATACTTAATCAATGTGCTAGAGAGCTTGTTTTAGCTCAAAGTAGTGACTGGCTATTTATTATTACAAATGGTACAATGGTTGATTATGCTAAAAAAAGAATAAAAGACCATATTGGTCGTTTTACAAAAATGTATAACGCTTTAATAAATAATGAAGAATTAGACGAAAAGTTTTTAAAAGACATTGAAGCAAAAGACTGCATATTCCCGGATATAGATTATATGATTTACTATTAATTTTTCAGTTGGGGACGGTCCTAAATCGAAAATATTTTTTCAGTTGGGGACGGTCCTTTTTTGAAAATATTTAAATAAAAGCCAAAGCAATATGTCTATTTTCCATTCTCAAGGCTTACGCAGCAGCGACCCGCGCCGAGAATGAGAAAATAGACATATTGTTTGGCTTAAGTTGATTTTTTTCGATTTAGGACCGTCCCCAACTGAAAAAATTCTATATAAAGACTACTCTAAAACTTTCGCTGCTATTGCTAGCCCCACTATATCCATTATAGCTGAACAAGCCTGCACCAACAATACTATTATAATCTCCACCTCTTATTAAATAAGGTATATCCCCTTGAATAAAATATGCTGTACAATTGTCAAATGCATCATTTCCAAAGCCTGAATCAGATGTTTCAAATAAAGCATCTCCTCTATATCTATATATTAACGCAAAATTATTGATTGAATATTCTTCTTCATAATCATCTCCATCATCATTTGGCTCATTTGGGTAAATTGTTTTATATTTTGAATTTCTACTTCCATATATGTCTTCTTCACTGTTTCCGCCATTATCTGCTAATCCATAATATCCATTATCTATGTATGCAGCAATATACTCCCAAGCACCACCTGCTAGATCATATACACCTGTTGGATTTCCTGTTGTACTTTGATTTCCATTGGAAATATATATGCTTTGCTCAGAAGTAGATCCTCCTGTTATATATTTTTCATTACTATTTGTAGTTATAGTTCTGCCATTTCTTCCAAACTTACTATATGATAAATATGCAATTGCTCCCCACTCACTGTTTTTCATCAAATGACTATCTCTGTTTCTATCATAATTGAAGCAATTTAAGTAACAATTTCGAATATTTATATTTCTCCAACTACTAACAGCGGGTTTGCTTACAGCTTTTATTGTATCACTTGTTTGTACATTACCAATTGAACTATTTGCTGTTTCTGTGTGAACTCCATTTGTTTCCATACTCATTTCATATTTTGAAGTCCAAAATCCTGGTAAATCAGTATCCCATCCGCCATTTCTATATCCACTTGCAGTGTCTTTTGAAAATGCTGTAGCTACTATATAATGGTTTGAAGTTTCTCTAATACCTGTATTATTTCTACTAATTCTAGTAAGTGTCCCATCATTGTTCAACTTCATAATGCCTCTACCATCACAATATCCTATAACTTTTGTATACTGGCTATTTGAATAATATGTAATTCTATATGCAAACCTTGGTATCCAAACAAAATAGCTATTATCAGAATTTATGGCATTTGCCCATAACCCTAAATCATAATTATACCATGAAGTATCTTGCTCAGTTGTTTGAACAAATTTAGCATTTCCCGAATCAAATTTAACAGGGGTTAATCCATTTAAATTTGGTGCAAGAGGAGAATCTATTTCATTATTATTTTCATCAATCCATATGACTTCGATTCTTCCGTACCTTCTACTAAAATCAGCTGTTTCATCATCTATTATTGTTAAATTTTCTTCATCTATTATAGTGTTTTCTTCTTTTTCATCTTCTACTACATTTTGAACCATATTTTCCAAAATTTCATCTTGAGTTTTGTTTCCTGAATTAACTGCAATTATTATTCCTATAACTATAAATACAAAAATAATAATTATTACAGCAGTAACAATTATTATTTTTGCAGGATTATTTTTTTGTTCCATATTTTCTCCTTTGGCTAAAAAAATTATTTTAATTCTTTTCTATCTTGTGATATTTCTTTTAATACCTTATTTAATCTATCTTCTAAATCCGCAAGAATATTGTCAGCATATTCTTTTGCACCTTGAGTTATTTGTCTTGAGTTTTCATTTGCTGCCTCCATTATTTGATTTTTTTGCTCATAAGCTTTTTTAGTAATTTCATGTTCGTCTATCATAGATATTATTCTATTTTCTGCTTCTTTCACAACGTCATTAGCCTCTTTTTTGGCTTCTTCTAATATTCTTTCTCTTTCTTCTCTAACCCATTTTGCTTGTTTTAAATCTTCTGGCAATTTAAGTCTTATATCTTTTATAATGTCCAAAATTTCATCTTGTTCTATCATTATTTTACTTGTAAAAGGCATTTTTTTTGAGTTTTCAATTAATTCTTCTAAATTCTCTAGTAATGTAAAAATTTCCATTATTTGTTTCCTCTTTCTTTTTAGCAGAGTTTAGTATAACTCTCATTTAATAAAAATGCTTAGACTAATTTTATAAATATCAAATTAGCTCTGCCATATTTTCTAGTATCAATCACTTCAACATTTTCTATCTTTTGCACTTCTTTTATATCTCTATTTATTTCATCAGTTTCTATTATTATTAAGCTATCTTTTGTAATTAGTTTTTGCTTTATCAATTCACTTACAGCACTAACTGCTAAATCAAGTTTATATGGCGGATCTAAAAAAACAATTGAAATTTCTTCTTTTATTTTTTTTATTGCATTAACATAGTCACTATTATAAACTATTGACTTGTCTAAAAATCTAGTTTTACTTAAGTTTTCTTTAATAACTTTAACTGCTTCAAAATTTTTGTCACAAAAGTAAGCTTTTTGAGCACCTCTACTTAATGCTTCAATTCCAAGAGCACCACTTCCTGCAAACAAATCTAATACTACTGCACCTTTTAATTTATCTTGCAATATATTAAATAAAGATTCTTTTACTCTATCTAGAGTAGGACGAGTAGTATCACTTTCTATTGTTTTTAGCTTTGTTCCTCTAGCTAAGCCACTTATAACTCTCATAATACTATTTTAACTTTATTTCCTTCCTTGTCAATAGAATTAATGAAATTGTAATATTCCCTTAACATCTATGTAATACATTTATTTTAGCATAAATTTACAGCAAAATAAAGGGATATACGCTAAATAATTGCATATATCCTTATTTTTTGTTACAAATTTGTAATTTTTAGTTTTAGATTTTGAATTTTCAATATAATTCAAATTTAATATTATTAGTCATCTTTATTTACTTCTTTTAAAAGCTCTAATTGTGAAATAAGCAAAGATTCCATTTTAGCTTTATATACATCAAATTGTTTACTAACGTCTTCTAGTTCTTTTCTTTTATCAGCTATTTGCATATCTAAATTTTCAGTACGTTCTTTTGCCTTGTTTTCAGCCTCTCTTATTATTTGTTCTGCTTGTTTTTGAGCGGCATTTTTTACTTCGTCAGCTGCAGATTGAGCCATAAGTAAAGTATTTTGCAAAGTTGACTCTATTTGATTATAATGTTCAACTTTTAACTTTAAATCTTCTAACTCTTTGTCGTTTTCATTTACTTTTTTATAGATTGTTGAATAATCTTTAGTTAATTCATCTAAAAAATCATCAACCTCTTCTGGATCATATCCATTAAGAGTCTTTTTTGAAAATCTTTTATTTTCTATATCTAAAGGTGTAATCATATTATTCCCCCACAAAATTAATTATTGGCATTACTCTTAAGCCAAGATACAGGCAATTTGCTCTTGGTTTCTTCTCTAGTTTCTGAAGTTATATCATAATTGTATGGTGCTACTAAAAATATTGAGCTTGATATTTTTTGCATATGACCATCTAAAGCATGAGCAGCTCCACTAACTACATCTATAATTCTTCTTGCTATATCCTTATTAACATATTCTAAATTGATAATAATTGATTTCTTTTCTTTTAATAAATCACAAATATCTTCAGATTGTTCAAAAGAAGTTGGTTGCATTATTACCATTCTTACTTGCTGAGCCATATTAACAACTTTGTTATTTTTTCTACCAAATAATCCTTTTGGCTCTTCTAACTCATCATCTTCATATGCTTCATTTACTTCATCAAAATCTTCTTCCTCGTTCTCTTCCGCTCCCATACCGAAAATATTCATAAACTTATTTAAAACCGCGTTTGACATTTATAAACAACCTCCTAAATTTCTCATTCGTGTCTACGACTATACCTAGTATCTAACTTTTTTTGGATAAAGTCAATACTTTTTGCAAGATGTAATCATTATTTAATGTTTTTGTAATATTCTTGTAATATTATGTAGCATTATTTATTTGCTCTTCAGATGGAGTTAAGAGTAGCTCATCATATAGAATAATTGATGTTGAAACATCTTCACTTAAGTTCAATTCCTCTATTTCTGATGTGCTATAATTCGTAACAATTGAGTAGTTTTCTGTCGCTTTTTGTACCTTTACCAATACCTTATCAAGATAACCTGCTCTTGTTCTTATTACATAGTTTAGCCCATTTTCTTCAATAATACAGCTATTAGGAACTTTATATCCACTAGCATCCCACCAAATTATATCTATTGCTACTTTTCTATAACTTAAAAGTTCTTCTATGCCTTCTGTAAAACTAAAAACTAAAGTTACTTCATTATTATCCTCTTTTGTAATATACTCTATTTTAGCATCAACTTCTCTTGAACTTGGTAAAGCAAGTTTTACAGTATCGCCTATTTTCGCCTCATTTGCCTCATCTGTTTTTGAAACACAAGCTAAATAGCAAATAAAGTTATTAACTACTTTTCCACCTTCACTACTTGAAGATATGATTTGACCAGTTTTTAAATTTAAATTTTGTAAAAACTCTTTATTTATTTTTGAAAAATCATTTGGTGTTAGTATGTCTTCAAATCCATCTATTCTGTATGAAACAATACCGCTTCTTGTAGCATTTATGTATTCAGCTCCTGAATTTAGCTCATTTTCATAACTGCTTCTTTCATCTATAAGCTTTTTTAAATATGAACCTGTAGGGCTTAATTCTCCTGCAATTTTAGCTTTTTTAGTTACATTTTCTGCAATGCTTTTTTTATATTCTCTAATTTTTTGAATATCATTTGTTCTCGTTACTTGATCTAAAGTATTTTCTATTTGCGTGTCCAATAATTTTGTATCTGTTGAAAACAAGTTTTCATTGTTTTCCTCCATAGCCTCTTGTATTTTTACATCCAAATCAGCTATTTTTGCTTTCAAATCATCTTCTCCAGCTGAATAATATCTAAAAATTGGATCTCCATTTGCAACTTTTGAACCCTCAGACTTTATTTCTACCATACCATTTTTGTAGTTTTCACCTTTTATTACTGTTTCATCCCTTATTATATATCCTTCTACAGTTTCCTCTTGAGAAATACTTCCATCTACTACCATAACTGAATCTGTAGGATTTTTTATTAAATGGTAAACAGAAAATCCTAAGTATACACATACAAAAATTATTAATATTATAATTAAAGCAATTCTCTTTTTGTTAATTTTTCTTTTTATTTTTATATTAATTTCTTGAGAATTTGCATCATTTATAATACTTTCTTGTCTTTGTACCTTTTCCTTATGTTTTTCTTTTTTAAACAAGTTATTCTTTTTAGGAAAGTTATCCGTTTTAAGACTTTCTTCTCTTTTTTGTAGCTTGTCCCTATACTTTTTTCTTTTTTCATTTTTAGTGACTTTTTTCACGCTTCCTCCAACTATTTATCTATTAAAAGTTTTTTTCTTTTTTACATACTCAAATTCTCCTAAGTATGTCTAGTTTACTGCATAAAATTTTAGAAATTTAAATTGTTTAGTATTATGTCTACATTGTTTTTGTTTGCAGCATCTAGCCAAATAGCATTTTTATATGACTTAAACCAAGTTATCTGCCTTTTGGCATATCTTCTTGTTTCTTGCTTTATTTTTTCTATCATTTCTTCTTTTGTTAATTTATTTTGCAAATATTCTACAACTTCTTTATAACCTAAGCCTTGCATTGCTGTTGGAAAGTTTTTATATTTATTTAGCAGAGCTTTTACCTCTTCTATGAGTCCATCTTTTATCATTAAATCAACTCTTAAGTTGATTCTTTCATATAATTTTTCTCTATCCATATTTAAAACAAATATTTTATAATCATATTTTGGACCATTTTTTCTAGAATCAATTTCAAGTTCTGTTTTTGTTTTTCCTGTAGAATGATAAATCTCAAAAATCCTAAGTATTCTTTTTTTATCATTCGCACTTATTTTTTCTATAGCGATTGGGTCGATTTTCTTTGCCTCATCATATATTTTTTGCAGTCCCTCTCTGATCACTCTTTCCTCAAGTTCTTTTCTATATTCTAAATCTGTTTCAATCTCCGGATACTCTATTCCATAAACTAAAGAATTTAAATATAAACCTGTTCCTCCAACAACTATTGGTTTTTTGCCATTTTTTATAATTTGTTCTATAGTATTTTCTGCATCTTTTTTGTATTCTGCAACACTGTATCTTTCACTAGGTAACACAAAATCTACTAAATAATGCTTTACTTCTTTGCGCTCTTCGTCTGTTGGTTTTGCAGTGCCTATTGTCATATCTTTGTAAATTTGCATAGAATCGCAAGATACTATTTCTCCATTTATTTTTTTGGCCAAATCTATACCCAATCTTGTTTTTCCTGAGGCTGTTGGTCCACAAATTACTACTACTTGTTCTTTCACTTTTTCTACCTCTTTTAATATTTTTGATTGCAATTCACAGTTAGTTCTATTTTTAACAAGCCATTTATTCTATACTTGTACCAAAATTGCTTATTCCTGCTTGTATACTTTTAATGTATATAAATTCCAAAACCAAAATTAATATGCAAGCAATTAAACAAAAAATCATCCTTTTATTAAATGAGTCTTTCTCTATATCTCCTTGCTGAAGCTTTTTAAATAAAAGCATCAAAGGAAATTCTATGCAAACAACATTTATAGGTAAAAGTGTAAATAATATAATTTGTCTTGAACTGTTTGCTACAAGCTCATCTGCTCCCGCTGAGCTTATTCCATAAACTATAAAAAGTATAACATACATTACTATTTCGCCAATTGCTAATAAAATAAGTTTATTTTTTAATTCTATATTGCTTAACGATCTATATATTACCAAAACTGCTGCTAAATTCATTATAACTATAAATGCAATTATTGCCGTTTCCATTTTTAAATCCTTTCATTTGTTTTAATCTTTTTTCAGTTGGGGACGGTCCTAAATCGAAAATTTTTTCAGTTGGGGACGGTCCTAAATCGAAAATTTTCTAAAAGCCCATTCTTTTTGTATTATCTTCTTGAAAATTTCTTTTCTATATCATTTTTAGACATTTTTATAACTGTTGGTCTTCCATGAGGACAAGTAAATGGATTTGGTAATCTTAATAATTGGTCCATAAGACTATCTACTTCCTCTCTCGAAAGTGCCATGTGTGCTTTTACTGCCGCTTTGCAAGCTATTGTTGCTAAAAACTTATCTTCTATTTCTTGTTTTGCAGTTCTTGCTACTGTATTTATTTCATCCAAAGTTTCTAAAAATAGCTCTTGTGTATCAAAGTCTAAGCAAAATTCTGGAACACCTGTTAATTTTACTGTATTATCTCCAAATTCTTCAACTGCAAAGCCTGCTTTGTTAAACATTTCTTTATTATCTCTAAATATGCCCATTTCTCTAGTGCTAAGTTTTATTATGTCCGGTAAAAGCATTAGTTGACAGTCTTTTTCACCTTCACTATAATAGTTTGCTTTAACCTTTTCATACATTATTCTTTCATGAGCTGCATGTTGATCTAATATGTATAAATCATCACCCATAGTTAATATGATGTATGTTTTAAATGCTATTCCTATAAATTTGTATTGTGGGTTATTATCTATTACCTCTTTTTCAAACATAGAAATTTCTTCGCCAGTAATTGGAGAAATTGGGTATTTTTCATCTTCTTTAGCTTGTTTTTCTGCATATTCTTTTTTAGCTTCGCTAATATCTCTGCCAAATAGCCTTTTGTACATTTCTTCAAATGATTCTTCATCATCTTTTTTATTTTCAGTAGTGCTTTCATTTGCATTTTTGTTTTCTACATTTTCAGCTATATACTCGGAACTATTATCATTTATTTTATTATCTGTTTCACTATCTATTTTATTATCTATGCTATAATCAACTTCATTTGAAGCACTTTCGCTAACATTCTCTTTGCTAGTATCCTCAAGGCTTTCATTATGTGTTACATTATTATCCGCTTTTAAATCTGCTTCTTTTTCTGTTTCTTCAATTTCTTTTTGCAAGTCTTTTTCAGTTATATTATTATCTTTTTCGTAATCATCAATTAGCTCATCTCGCTTATTTGCAAGTGCTTTTGTCATATCTGCTAGTTTTACGCCTATTTCTTCTGGAGTTTTTGATTGAGTAAGCTCGTCAATAAATCTTTTTCTAGTTTCGCTATCTAGCCCACTCATTGTACTTTTAAACTCGCTAAACTTAGGAATAGCGCTTTCCTGTTTAGTTTCATTAGATAATACAGAACTTGTTAAATTTTCATTATTTTGATTAATATTGTCAGTTTTGGTATCTAAATTAACTTCTTCATTTGTCTTATTTGCTGCAGCTTTAATACCTTCAATTTCACTTTCTGCCTCAACTTTAGTTGTAAACAAATTAGAATTAGCATTAATGTTTTTTAGTATATCATTTGGTGTTGTATTCTTATAATCTTTTTCTGGTGATGGAACTAAATCATATTTTAAAAGTGCTTGTTTAATACTATTGTAAATTGCTTTAAAAACTTTTCCTTCTTCTTGAAATCTTACCTCAAGCTTAGTAGGGTGAACATTTACATCAACCTTTTTTGGGTCCATATCTATATTTAAAACTAAAAATGCATGTTTACCTATTGTTACTAAACCTTTAAAAGCTTGCTCTGCTGCACTTGTTAGTGTTTTGTCTTTTATAAATCTTTTATTTACGAAAAATAGCTGATTTGACCTGTTTGAACGAGCAATTGCAGGTTTACCTATAACACCTGTAACCTTCATATCTTCATATTCATAATCAACTGGTAATATGTTTTGAGCAATTTCTTTGCCATAAATGCTATAAATAACATCTTCTAGTCTTCCACTTCCAGTTGTTTGAATTGCTACCTTCCCAGTGTTAACTAATTTTATAGCAACACTTGGATTTGCTAGAGCAATTCTTGTAATAGTATCTTCTATATAACCTGACTCAGTAAAATCTTTTTTTAGGAATTTGTATCTAACAGGTGTGTTGTAAAATAGCTCTTTTACTGTAATTGTAGTACCTTTTGGGCAGCCTTCTTCATGCTCATCTATTATATCTCCACCCTGTATTTCTATTTTATATCCTATCTCATTTTGCTCCGTTCTTGAAACTAACTCAACTTTGGCAATAGCGGCAATACTTGCTAAAGCCTCACCTCTAAACCCCATAGATTTAACTGTATCTAGGTCATCTGCTTTACGTATTTTGCTAGTTGCATGTCTTTCAAAAGCTATTTCCATATCATCTGGCATTATTCCACTACCATCATCGGTGATTCTAATATATGAAATTCCACCATTTTTAATCTCAACTGTTATATTTTTTGCACCTGCATCTATTGAGTTTTCAACAAGTTCTTTAACTACTGAAGCAGGTCTTTCAATAACCTCACCTGCTGCTATTTGATTTATTGTTAGGTCATCTAATAAAACTATTTTTCCCATTTATTATTTCATTCCTTTCATTGGTTAAGTTCTTTAGCAATTGCATTATATCATATCTAAAAAAAATATACTATACTTAATCGTAACAAATTTATATAAAATTGAATAGTATATATTATACAAAAGAAGTCAAATTCTTTATGAGGGAGGTATAAGTATGAGAGGTTGTAACGGAGATATGTTATGGTTCATAATATTAATCCTATTACTTTGCTGCAACTGTGGTGGAAATAACTGCGGATGTGGAAATGACAACAATTGTGGTTGCTAGTATTTTACAATCAAAATGCATTTTAGAGAGTAAAAAAGCTACTCATAAAGTAGTTAAAATGAAAGGAGGATGTGCAAATGCCAGATAAATGTGGATGCGGTTTTTTTGGAAGAGATAATGACTGCTGCTTTATAATTATATTATTAATATTAATATGCTGCTGCTGTGGCGGAAATAATAGAGGTTGTTGCTAATTAGCAAAAAAAGCTATTAGTTCATAATTTATTTAATCTTCAAAAACATAACCTGCCAAAAATTTGGCAGGTTTCCTTTATTATTTAATATTAAAATTATTAATATATTTCTCTGATAATTCAATCATTTCTTTAGCTGTTTGTATTTGTGCCATTGTATCCTCAGGTCTAACAACAAATTCATCATCGTAATCACTATCTTCTCTTATTCTACTTGCATCCGAAACTTTACGTCCTATACTTTTAGGGAAAATTTCAGTATGTACATAATTTTTATTAAAATATGCTATTACATCTTTATGCTTTTTAAAATCTTTAGGTTCTAAAGCTAAGATTGCTCTAATACTATGAAATATAGAATAATAAGCTCTATTATTAGCTGACTTATATAATTTTAATTTATACAAAGCCTCACTTGCTGCTAAGTCCTCCTTGGCTTGTTCTAATCTATGTATAGCTAATTCTTTTGAAATTTTATTGCTCACTTAAAATCACTCCTTCTTTTTCCACATTCATATAAAAAGGTAAATCATTTGCTAAATAATCAAATTTATCAATATTTTTTATTAAAGGTGATAAAGTAACATCAAAATTATTATTATATTCTATTTCAAAAGCATAGCTCCAAATTTTATTTCTATATTCAGCAATTTCATCATCACTTAAGTCAGTTAATATCATAATGTCAATATCTGAATTTTTCTTAAAGTCTCCTCTTGCATAAGAGCCATATAAAATAATTTTCTTTAGTCTATTGCCTAAAATCTTATATACTCCATCAGTAAATTCATTTATTATATTATTAATATTTGTAGGAATTTTTTCCATAATAGAGTTCTCCTTTACAAATGCAAAAAAAACAATTTATTTTTTTATAAAAACAAATTGTTTTTTAGTTTTTTATAAATTGTGGTTGGGCTGGCTAGATTCGAACTAGCGCATGTTAGAGTCAAAGTCTAATGCCTTACCGCTTGGCTACAGCCCAGTTTATAATTTAAATGGGGTGGAATATGGGACTCGAACCCATGGTCTCCAGTGCCACAAACTGGCGCGTTAACCAACTACGCTAAATCCACCATTTGCAATTACAACAATATATATTCTACCCCATTTTTTTAATATTGTCAACTAATTTTGACCAATTTATTTTTATTTTCTTTTTATTCTACTTCTCTTGCCCATATTACTAGTCTATATCTTGAGTCATTTGTACATGTAGACAAAGATATTTCTCTTTTTCCAGCTGTATCCCTAGTAATATAATCTGAATCTTCTGATGATGTTGTGTATATGTTGTAAATTGTATATTCTATTCTAGTTCCTGATGTATCTGTAATATATATTTCATCGCCATTTTCAAGCTCTTTATTTCTTGAGAAAAATGTTCCATTTCTAAAGTTATGACCTACTATTACGGTATTGCCTACTTTATTAAGTCCAGGTCCAACAAATACTGCTATAGATTGCTCTAATGAAGTTTTTGTAGCTCTTTCTAATACTGGTAAATCTAAGTCAATCCTTGGTATTTCCATTCTTCCTACTACAGTAAAGCCATTATATGTTACAACATCACTTGTTGAATTTCCAGATGAACTACTATTTGATACTCCATTATCTATTGCAGTAAAATTAATAGGCTCACTACCTGTAAACTCATTTCTAGATGTATTTCCATGATTTATAACATAATTAAACTCATTTAATGTTGCATCTATATCCTTGTCCTTAAAGTATTTTGTAAATGTTTGGTATCCCCAAAAGCCTAATAGAGCAAATATAATTATTACAACAATTACTAAAACAACTGTTAAAACTTTATTATATTTTGAATTTATCATATTTTTTCCTTTCTTTACTAGACTAATCAATATTAATTATAACATATTTAATAAAATTAATCTAGTCTTTTCTTAAGTTTTCTTTTATTTTATGTAAATTTTAATATTTTAATACACTTTATACTGTAAAAGTTATTTTAATAATTATCTAGTAGGCAATTTTTCTCCACCTAAAATGTGAAAATGTAAATGCTTTACAGCTTGTCCAGCATCTTCGCCAACATTAGATATTACTCTAAAGCCTGTTTTATCAACACCTACTATTTCTGCTACTTTGTTTATTGTTTCAAATAAGTGAAATAGCAATTCTTTGTGGTCTTCTTTTAAACCTTGCAAACTTTGTATATGAACTTTTGGTATTACTAATACATGAACTTTTGCGATTGGGTTTATATCATAAAATGCTAAAACTTCGTCATCTTCATAAACTTTTTTTGAAGGAATTTCTCCTTTTACAATTTTACAAAATACACAATCTTCCATTTTTATATTCTCCCTTGTCTTTTTATTTTAGTCTTTTTTACTCTAATCTTACTCTAATATAGCCTTGATTCTCCTAACTCCTTGTGAACTAGCCTCTTCTTTAACAATTTTAAAATGTCCAAGTTCTCCTGTATGTTTTACGTGAGGTCCACCACATAATTCTTTTGAAACATTGCCAATTGTATAAACAGTAACTTCTTCAGGATATTTTTCTATAAACATACATTCAGCACCTGATTTTAAAGCATCTTCCTTTTTCATTGTTTCTACTGTAACTGGTAAATCTTCTTTTATCCATTCATTAACTAAGTCTTCGACCTTTTGTTTTTCTTCTGGAGTAAGCTTGTGATCACAGTTAAAGTCAAATCTCATTCTTTCTGTTGTAATATTTGAACCTCTTTGATGAGAATTTGGTCCAATAACTTTTTTAAGTGCTGCATTTAAAAGGTGTGTTGCTGTATGGTAAGCTATTGTTTTTTCATTTTGCTCAGCTAAGCCCCCTTTAAACTTTTGGTCACTACCCATTCTTGATTTTTCTTGATGCTCTTTAAACAATTCATCAAATTTACTTAAATCTGCTTCAAATCCATTTTCTGTAGCTAAGTCTTTAGTAACTTCTGGTGGAAATCCATAAGTTTCATACAAATTAAATATTGTTTTGCCATCAATTTTATTTATACCTTGATTTTTAAGTCTATTTATTACTTTGTTGAATTCTCTTTCGCCATTATTTAAAGTTTTCATAAATTTGTCTTTTTCAGCAACAATTACGTCTTTTATTTCTTGCTTATGGTCTTGTAGCTCTGGATACATTTCCTTTAATGTTTCTATGTTTAATTCAATTAAATTTGGTAATTCATTTAAGTCAATTTGTAATTTGTTTAAATGTCTTGTCATTCTACGAATTAATCTTCTTAAAATATATCCTCTGTCTAGGTTTGAAGGTCTTCCACCATCACAAATAATCATCATACTAGCACGCAAATGTTCTGCAACAATTCTTCTACTAGCTATATCATCATTTTTGGCTAAGCTTTGCAATTTTTCCATTATTGGGCTAAAAAGTTCAGTATCAAAAGGAGTTTGCTTTCCTTGTAAAAGCATTGTCATCCTTTCTAGTCCTAGCCCTGTATCAACATTTTTCTGTTCTAGTTTTGTATATTTACCATCTTTTTTGTAATATTCCATGAAAACATTGTTCCATATTTCCACATATTTTCCACAATCACAAGAAGGCTGGCAGTCCTCTGAACACTTTGGTTTGCCTGTATCATAAAACATTTCTGTATCTGGTCCGCAAGGTCCTTCTTCACCTGCAATCCACCAGTTATCATCTTTGCCATAGAAGTAAATTCTTTCTTTTGGAATGCCTGCTTTTTCCCAGCAAGATGCAGTAAGCTCATCTCTTGGGCAGTCTTCATCACCTGCAAAGCATGTTACAGAAATTTTTTCTGCTGGAATACCAAGTTCCTTTGTAAGAAAATCATAGCTCATTTGAATTGATTCTTCTTTAAAATAATCTCCCAATGACCAGTTTCCAAGCATTTCAAAATATGTTAAATGTCTGTTATCTCCAACTTCGTCAATGTCATTTGTACGCAAGCATTTTTGATAATCTGTAAGTCTTTTTCCTTCTGGATGCTTTTCGCCTAAAAGATATGGTACTAATGGTTGCATACCAGCTGTTGTAAATAATACAGATGGGTCATTTTCTGGTATTAATGGGCTACTTGGAATTATTTTGTGTCCATGTCTTTCGAAAAATTTTAAGTATTTGTTTCTAATATCTATTGCTTTCATTTTAAGTTTGTCCTTGCTTATTATATTTAGGTTTTTAAAAGGCTACCTATAAACCTTTAAGTTATTTTTATCTTTTAATTATTTTTTTCTCATCTTTAACACTTATATTTTAGCATTTTATTACATTTTGTCAATTGTTTTGCTATAATTCACAGGTTAAATTTTTCCTATTAACTCAATTTCTTTTTTGTCATTATTTAAAATCTCAACATTTAATATTTTATCTACAATTTTGTTTTCATCTGTTAAATCGCCTTTTACATTTACCATAATATAATTTGCAGTATGACCTTTGAAATATCCATTTTTGTATTCTTCAAATAAAACTTTAACTGTTTTTCCAATGTAACTTTCATTATATTCGTTTTGATTTTTATTTGAAAGTTCTATAAGTTTTTTGCTTCTCTCCTCTTTTATTTTGCCATCAACTTGATTTTTCATTTTAATAGCGACAGTTCCTTTTTTAGGAGAATATTTAAAAATGTGCATTTTGTAGAACTTTATTTTTTTAAGAAATTCATATGTTTTTTCAAAGTCTGCATCTGTCTCGTTTGGAAATCCCACAATAATGTCTGTTGTAAGTGCCACGTCAGGATATACTTTTCTAAGTAAATTAGCCAAACTTTCAAACTCCTCGGTTGTGTATCTTCTGTTCATATCTTTTAAAGTCTTATTACAACCACTTTGAAGTGATAAATGGAAATGTGGGCATATTTTTTCTAATTTGCTAAGTCTTGTAACAAATTCTCTAGTAATAAGTTTTGGTTCTAGTGAGCCTAATCTTATTCGTTCTATGCCTTTTACTTTGTTTATTTGTTCTAATAATTCAATAAGTCTAAAGCCACCTGTGTGCAAATCATCTTTTGGGTCAAATGACTTAAAATCTTGGTTATATCCAAAAGTTTGTCTGTATTTTTTTGCATCTTCATCACTAAAATCTTTTCCAAAAGAGGCTAAATGTATACCTGTAATTACAACTTCTTTTATTCCCTCCTGTGCAATTTGTGCTATTTCTCGTAAAATGCTTTCAGGATTTCTACTTCTTACCTTTCCTCTAGCATAAGGAATAATGCAATATGAGCAAAATCTATCACAACCATCTTGCACCTTTACAACTGCTCTGTTAAGTTCTGTGTACGTGGTTGTTCCAAAGTCTAGGTAATTATTTTGGTGCATAACATCACTAACTTGGACCCTTTTATTAAAAGCATCTTTTGCTCTATTATTTTTAACATCATTGTCAATATGTTTCTCATTTAAAAATTCTTCCACAATTTTAACTATATTAGTCTTTTCATTTACGCCAATTACAATATTTACTTCTGGCATTTTTTCAATCTCTTCTTTAGAAGTTTGAGCATAACATCCGCACACGACAATAATAGCCTTTGGATTTAACTCCTTGGCTCTTCTTATCATCTGCCTTGATTTTCTTTCAGCAATATTAGTTACGGCACAAGTGTTTATGACATATATGTCTGCATTTTCCTCACTTAGATTATATCCATATGCCATAAACTGCTGTTCCATAGCTTCTGTTTCATATGTATTTACTTTGCAACCTAATGTATAAAATTTAACTTTCATAATGGCTATATTATACCATTTTTATGTTAATTAGGCAAGAGGATATTTAAGTGTTTACTACTCTTCTTTAGATAACACCCATATATCCTCATTTTTTTGTGCATAATTAATAAATCTCGTCTTTATTTAGATCAGTTTAATTAATTATTAAAATTTAATTTACTACTTCGCTAGGATTTATTTTGTTTTGATATTTTTTCGTTGACAAAAAGAAACAAATTTCGTCATTTTTCGACAAAACTTGTTCCTTTTTAGTTAACATTTGCAATCACCTTAAAAATTTGCAAGTTGATATGCTGTTTCTGGTGTATTACCATCTCCTGAGCTAATTTCGAGATTTGCTTCTAAAGAAACTACTGGTTTTAAAGCTGAGAAGCTATTGCTCTCGTAAGAATTAGAGCGAAACATTAAAGAACCATATATTCCATTGTAAGCTACAAAGCATAGTCCAAAGTCCGCATAGTCCGAATAGCAGTTAGCAAAACGAGTTGAAAGCCAATACCCACTGTTGGAACGGTTTTTTGACACAAATTTTTTCTGTCAAATGCGACGGTTCTTTTTGACATAATTTTTTCATTTTAGGACCGTCTACCAACTGAAAAAAATGCACGCAAAAAACTATGCCTTTAGACATTTTGCATACGTCTAAAAAGCATAGCTTTTTCTTTATGTTTACATAACTTTATTTTATTAAATCTTACGATATATATATATATATATATACAGCCCCAAGGCTTTCAGCCATTTTTGTCATTATTCTTTGCTCCTTATTTTTTCTTTATTATATATTTTTGATATAAAATTTGCAATTATTGTAACAGCATTTTATTTAGATATCTTATATG
The DNA here is from genome assembly GCA_944393335.1 of uncultured Clostridia bacterium. Classification (GTDB taxonomy): domain Bacteria; phylum Bacillota; class Clostridia; order TANB77; family CAG-508; genus CAG-793. Next base: position 23,893 of record CALXZV010000005.1, read on the forward strand.
GTTTTTCCATTGTTCCTTCCCCAGATGTAAACTCTATATTTGAGTTCAAAGTTACTATTGGTCTTATTCTATATCCCAAATCTGTAAATGCAGTACTACTACCATTAGACGTAACTAAATCAGAGCCTTGCATTATATTATAGCCCAATGTAGAACCATCAGAATTAATTCCCATTATTATGAAAATCTTAAAACCAATTACATCATTTTCGTCGCCATAGCAATTGGCAGATCGAGACGCCAACCAAAATACTTTGTCACTACTTATTACATTTGCAAAATTTTCATCAATAAAATTTTCAGATAATATTCTTAGACTATAGTTTGTTTGTGTGGCAGTTAAACTCGTTGCCCACGTTCCTGTTTCTGTTGTTGGTGATGTATAATAACTATCACTTTGTCCTATTCCATCTGTTTTAATTGTATCTGTATTCACACCAGAACCATTCTCTTTTGCATACAAATATGGATAATATGTTGCATTAGTATCATTAGGTTTATATGTTTCACCATATTTAATATTATACAGTACATTTTGATTTCTAAATTCATATCCTTCTTCACTCAATTTATTTTCTATATCTTCTAGTTTTAAACTTCTCGCAGTAACATTTAATTCTTTATTCCCATACAATTTTGAGCAAATATCATTTAATATTAATACACCATTATTATATCCTAATGAACCACCTAAATATAAATCTTGTTCTGTTGTTTTATCGCTTATTAAATTCACAGTTCCGTCTTTATTTACACTTAGTATTCTCCACTTAAAACTTTCTTGATTTATTGTTTGATTACTACTATGTCCACTCGCTGCTGACGTTAAACTATATGATGAAGCTACATCAGGTGTATATTCAACATAATCTCCTATTTTAAGTATCTCTCGTGTTATTTTTGTCCCCGTTATTTTTTCTCCCTTTACATATGCAGTTTTGCCATAAACAATATCTTCTGGCGTAGCTGTTGCATCAAATGTATTTAAGGTTTCTAATGTCCCAGTTATGCCTCCTATTGTTATTCCTTTTTTTATATAATTGGCTATTAAGTTTGAGTGTGCATTTGAATTAGCAGATAAATGGGCTTTACTTCCAATACTATTATTTATAATGTTGGTTGTAATTATTATTGCTAAAATAATTGCTACTATAATTATTGCTATTCCACTTATTAACTTTTGTTTTTTATTTTGTTTTTTCATAATTTTAAATTTTCCTCCTTGATATTTTTCTTAATTGTGTCAAATGGGACGGTTCTCTTTGACACAATTTTTTCGATTTAGGACCGTCCCTAACTGAAAAAAACACGCAAAAAAACTATGCCAATTAGACATTTTTTGTTCGTCTAAAAAGCATAGCTTTTTCTCTATGTTCACATAAACTTGCTAACAAAAGTCAATAGATTTTTCAAAAAAAATTTTTTATTTTTTTATTTACTTTTT